>NZ_JFAO01000042.1:0-34133 GCF_006408945.1 Bifidobacterium sp. UTBIF-78 | reverse complement strand
AGTAAACGACCTCAACGGACGCTATCGTCGGATTGATGGCCGTGAACGTCGTCGCCCCACGGCTCACACCTACAGCCGTGCGGGCAAATCGGCGCGTTCCACCAGCCGCGCCATTTGAACGCGGCCCATGTTGAGCCGGTCCGCGGCGGACGACAGATGCGCCTTGGCGGTACGCTCCGAAATGAACATGCGGGAGGCGATTTCAGCGTTCGTATATCCCTCGGCCGCCAACATCACCGCCTCGCGCTCGCGCTCGGGCAATGTGTCCAGCAGTGCGCGCGCGTCATCCCTACGCATGCGCGAGCGGGTGCGGCTCAGCTCGTCGATGAGCTGACGTTGGCTGGCGGTATTGAACTGTGGGGCGCCCGTGCACACGCCGATGATGCGTCGGATGATCTCGTCGGGCGCATCTGTCTTCGAAACGAATCCCTCGGCACCCGCCTCGATGGCGCGCTCCACGGTGCCCGAAGGGCTCAAGGACGTCAGGATGAGCACATGCGGCGCGCGGGGAAGTGCGCGAAGCCGTCGCGTCGCCTCGATACCGTCCACCCCGGGCATCGCGATGTCCATGAGCACCACGTCGGGATGTTCGTCGGCTGCCCGGCGAATGCAGTCCTCGCCATCCGTGGACGTGGAGGCCACGGTGATGCGCTCATCGGAATAATCGGTGAGAATCAGACTCATGGCTTGGCAGATCATCGGGTCGTCGTCGATGACGCTTACGCGAATCGGCGCTGCCGATGCGACCTCTGCCGCCGGTGCCGCCTCCGATGATGGTATTCCGCTCTGTTCGCTCACGATAGTCATAGTAGCCGTTGCTAGCCGCGCCACGGCAGCTGAACGTCCACATGGAAGAGATGACGGTCATCCATGCCGTAGCGGCACTGGCCTCCCACGGATCGTGCGCGTGCGGCGAGACCGGGAAGTCCAGCTCCATGGGTGGGGTGGTCCGCCGCGCGGGGCACGTTATGGGACGATACAGAGCCATCGTGATACGGCGTGGCCCGGCGGCCGTCCGGCGTGGATACGGCACCGCTCATGGCCGCAGACGTGCTTGATGACGCGCTCGTCGGTGTGCCTGACGGCGCGGTCGGAACCGGAATCGGGGTGCGGATCGGAATCGAGGCCGGGGGCAACGTCCCCGGGCGGGCGGTGTCAGGAACTTCGCCTTCCAGCTGAGTTATCGGATTGCTCAGATGCAGATGCACGCCGGCGGCAGGTCCGGCCGTGACCTCCAACGAGACCGGCGCTCCCGGCGCATGGCGACGCGCGTTCGTCAGCCCCTCCTGGATGGCCCGGTAGGCCACTTTGCCGATGGTCTCGTCCAGTCCGCTCAGCTGCTGGATATCGATCCATGTGTTGAGCTGCGTGCCCGAGTTGCGCGCGTCGGCGATGAGCGCGTCCAGTGATTCGCGGGTCAGCGAGGTGTCGTCGGACGGGGCGAGCTGTTCCCATGCCTGCTGGGGGTTACGCAGCATGTCGATGATCGCGTGCGCCTCGTCCAGTGCCCCCGCCGATTGTCTGCGGATGTCCTCCGCCTTGCTGGCCAGGGCGTGCGCCTCGGGGGAGTCGCCGAGCCGGTCGGCTTCCGCCTTGAGCGCGCTCGCGTTCAGGGCCATCAGCGACAGCGAGTGGGCAAGCGTATCGTGCGCTTCGGCGGCGATCGCGTCGGCCAGCTGCTGGTTGTTGAGATCGGTCTGCAGGGTGGCGGCGTGATCGGTGGCGGCGCTGGCCACCGCGTTGGCCGTGCGCAGCCTGGCGCGAGAGCGGATGTGCAGTCCCACGAACACGGCGATGGCAGAGGCGACAAGCGCCGTCACGACCGCGGTGATGACGATGGTCGGCTCTTCGGCCAGCATGACGATCGGTTCCTCTTCGGTGTTCGTGCGCGGCTTGGCGAAGACGACGTGCCACAGCGAGGCGTTCGGAGGCTGTATCGCGTCGCGCACCTGCGACCACACGGTCACCAGCGTGCCCGCAGCGACCGCGCGGATGCCGGTCCTGCGGTCCGACCGGCGTGCCAGCAGCGCGCTCATCGCCATGAGCACGATGAGCGAATCGTACGGGAGCAGCGCAACCAGTGCGCAGGCGATCCAGAACGTCGGCTCGGGGTATTCGGAGCGCGCCAGCAGCAGGAACCCGGAGGGCATGGCGACGAGCAGGCACAGAATCATCAGCAGGAACCCTGCGGAATTCTGTTCGAAGTTCTGCGAGAAGAACGAGGTCTGCGCCATGCACATGAAACTCGCCAACGGCACCATGACCACCGAACACCAGACCTGGGTGTGCACCGGTACGTCGTCCAGTTCGGCCGGTTGGGTGCCGCGGGGCTGTCCGGCGCCGCTGGTGCCGCGACCCGGCGAGGGTGACCCGGCGGACGGTGACCCGATGGACGGGCCTGTTCCCGGTCTGCCGGCGAAAGGCATGGTGGTGCGTTGCGGATTGGTCATGTCTCCTACTGTATGGCCCGCCTCCAGCCGTCGCCACTGGACATGCGGGCACCGGTCGGCGGCCGGTTCTGCCCAAAAGGGCAGACGGGAATGACCGTTCGTCCACTGACGCGCGCGATGGCGATTCGGTAGCGTCGGATGCAGATGCG
The DNA here is from genome assembly GCF_006408945.1 of Bifidobacterium sp. UTBIF-78. Classification (NCBI taxonomy): domain Bacteria; kingdom Bacillati; phylum Actinomycetota; class Actinomycetes; order Bifidobacteriales; family Bifidobacteriaceae; genus Bifidobacterium; species Bifidobacterium sp. UTBIF-78. The sequence goes on along the minus strand of NZ_JFAO01000042.1, from coordinate 31,534 downwards.
CCGTCCGCCGCCATGGCTGTGGTCATGAGCCGACGCCGACCGACGCATTGACCGCGATAGTCCTTCAGAGGGAACGACTTCAGAGGAAAGAAAGAAGGAACCATGACCACTCCAATTACTCCGCAGCCGGCCCAGCGGCCGCCCCAGCAGCCCATGCCTGCCGCAGGACATCGTCCCGCCCCGCAGCATGTGACCATATGCGGAATCATCTCCGTTGTATTCGGTGCTTTGGGACTTGTTCTGAGTTTCATTCCGATTGTGAACAACGTGGCTGCGATTCTGGGCTTCATCGGTGCGATTCTGGGCATCATCGCCTTGGTTGGTACGTTCGGCGGCAAGAAGCGCGGCAAGGTGCTTTCCGTTGTGGCCACCGTGCTATGCGTGTTGTCCGTGGTCATCACCCTGGCCATGCAGTCCGCCACGTCGAAGGCCATCGACGATTCGATCAAGGAATCGAAGGGCATTGATACCTCCCAGTCCGGTAGCTCCGCGGAGCCGAAATCGTCGGTCGGCAAGGATGCCCAGCCGAAGGGCGAACAGGATATGGAAGGCGACGTGGAGGGATTGCATGTCAAGATCGTTTCCGCCGCGCTGAGCGTGAACGATTATGAAGGTAAGCCCACGGTGCTGGTCACGTACGAATGGACCAACAAGACAACGAAGAACAATTCGTTCGCCGGCTTGGCGCATCCGCAGGTGTTCCAGAACGGCAAGGCCTTGGATACTGCTATATACATGGATGTGCCGGAAGGCTATGACGCCAACTCGTATATGACTGAAATCCAGCCGAATGCGACCGCGACCGTGACCCTTGGATACGTATTGCAGGACACCTCGCCGGTCACGGTGGACATCTCCGCCTTCCTCTCCGCAGAGGATACGACCAAGGTCGTGCACACCTTCAATCTGCAATAGCGGTTTGTAGACCACGACACCAATCCACAGGCTCCACGTTTCCAGACAGCGTTCAGGAAACGTGGAGCCTGTTTTTCCTGGACTGCCGGGCAAGCTTCACGTTCGGCTAAGACGGCGCTAGAAATGCGGCGGTTTGATGAAACCATGAACACCGCAACGCAAACGCCAGCTGCCGCGACACCGCAGCCCCCGGCCACGAACGGCCATGCCAACGCTTCCGTCACGACGATCTCCGACGGCTCCATCGTCCCTTCCGTCAATGCTCCCGCCGGTGCCGCCGCGAACGCCTCCTCGATTGTGGAGCGTGCGGGAGAGCCACGCGACGTGGACGCGGACATCGTGATCCCCGTCTACAACGAGCAGGAACAGCTCGCCGAATCAGTCCTCAGACTCATGAGTCATCTGGCGACAAGCCAGATCGAAGGATGGGCCTACACCTGGCAGATCGTCATCGCCGACAACGCCAGCACGGACGACACCTGGCCCATCGCATCCCGGCTCGCCGCACAATACCCGGACCGTGTGCGCGCCGTACGCATCGCCGCCAAAGGCCGCGGCCGCGCACTCAAACTCGCCTGGGGCGAATCCCGTGCCAAAACCGTGGCGTACATGGACGTGGACCTGTCCACCGACATCGCTCAGACCGGCGTGCTCATCGGCTCCCTGCTCTACGGCGGCGCGGACGTCTCCTTCGGATGCCGTCTCTTCGACGAATCGCAGGTCGTGCGCTCCGCCAAACGCGAATTCATCTCCCGCACCTACAACGGCATGCTGCGCGTGCTGCTCGGCGCCGCATTCCATGACGCCCAGTGCGGGTTCAAGGCCATGACCGCCCCCGCGGCACGCCATCTGCTGCCCTATGTGCAGGACAACGAATGGTTCTTCGACACTGAACTGCTGTTGCTCGCCCAAGCCACCAACATGCGCATGTACGAATTCCCGGTGCACTGGATCGAAGACCCCGGCACCACGGTCAACATCCCCGACACCGTCGCCAAGGACCTCAAGGGCATGTGGCGCATGAACGGCACGCTGAACCGCATGCGACTGGCCGCCGCGGCCTGATCTCCGATTCGTATCCCATTCGGCAATCCAATGCAATGCAAGGAGCATCGTCACCAATCATGAGCACCGCTACCATACCGGCCTCCGCCGAACGCCCGCGCGGCCGGTTCAGACTCCCCGCCTTCGCGTCCATGCCGGGCGGCCGGTTCGTGGACACCCACACCACGCGCACCGTGCGCGCCAGCGTAGCCGAACGCCGCACCCTCGCCGACTGGATCGGCTTCGGTGGCATGATGGGAATCACCGCCGTCATCATGTTCGTCAATCTCACCGCCTCCGGCTATGCCAACGAGTTCTATTCCGCCGCGGCCCAGGCCGGGGCGACCGACTGGTGGGCCTTCCTCTGGGGCTCGCTTGACGCCGGCAATGCCATCACCGTGGACAAGCCGCCGGCGGCCATCTGGCTCATGGCGCTCTCGGTGCGCGTCTTCGGACTGAACTCCTTCGCCATCCTGCTGCCCGAGGCCCTGTGCGGCATGGCCAGCGTGTGGATACTCTACGCCACCATCCGCCGGCAGTGGGGCAACTGGGCGGGCGTCATCGCCGGCCTCACGCTCGCCGTCACGCCGGTCGCCGCACTCATGTTCCGCTTCAACAACCCGGACGCCCTGCTCGTGCTGCTGATGACCGCCGCGACCGCCGCCGTCATGCGCTCGCTCGAATACCCCGACACCCGCTCCGGCAACCGTAGCCGCACCCTGTGGATGGCGTTGGCCGGCGCGTGCATCGGCTTCGGATTCCTCACCAAGCAGATGCAGGTGTTCCTCGTCGTCCCCGGTTTCGCGCTGGTCTTCCTCATGGCGTCCCCCACCAATCTGTGGCGCCGGATCGTCGATGGGCTGGTGGCCGTGCTCGCCGTCGTCGTCTCCGCCGGATGGTGGGTGGCCCTGACGGTGATCGTGCCGTCCGGTTCACGCCCGTACATCGGCGGCTCACAGACCGACTCCTTCCTGGAACTCACGTTCAGCTACAACGGTCTGGGTCGCATCACCGGCAACGAGAACGGCGCCGTCGTGCCCGGCGGCGGTGGCTCGAGCGCCGGCGGCAACGGCGGCGGCATGTGGGGCCAGACCGGCCTCACCCGACTCTTCGACGGCGAATACGGCGGACAGATCGCCTGGCTCGCCCCGCTCGCCTTCGCAGGCATCGTGATTGGGCTCATTGTGGCTCACCGCGCACGCCGCACCGATCTGCGCCGCGCCAGCGCCCTGATTTGGGGAGCTTGGCTGGTGGTCACATGGCTGACGTTCAGCTTCATGGCCGGCATCTTCCACCAGTACTACACCGTGGCGCTCGCGCCCGCCGTGGCCGCCCTCACGGCCATCGCCATCGTCGGTCTGTGGTCCAAGCGTCAGACGTTCTGGGCCCGTGCCGTGGCGGCGCTGCTCGTGTTCGTGAACACGTTCTGGGCCGTCGAACTGCTCGGCCGCTCCACATGGCTGCCCTGGCTCAAGGTGGCGGTGCTGTTCGCCGGTTTCATCGCCGGTTTGTTGTTGCTCGCCGCGGCGGTGGCCGCCGTGCCGATGCGTGAATTCCGCTTCCTGCGCACGGCCGGTGCCAATCGCGTGATCGGCGTGATGGGTGTGGTTGGCATCGTGCTCGCCGCCGTGGCCCTCTACGCCGGCCCGGTGGCATGGACCGCATACACCGTCTCCACCGGCCACACCGGTTCGATCGTGACCGCCGGACCGAACGTCACCAACTCCGTTGGCATGGGCGGCGGCCCCGGAGGCGGCCCGGGCGGCGGGGCTCCCGGCGGCTTCGGCGGGCCCGGTGGCCAGAATGACGGCTTCGGCGGCATGGGCATGCCCGGTCAGGATGGTTCCTCTTCCGATGGTTCCTCTTCTGATGGTTCTTCGACCGATAATCAGCCCGGCAATCAGACTGATGGCCAGTCCGGCACCCAATCCACGCCTCCCGCGATGCCGGGCCAGAACGATGGCTCTTCCACCGACGGTCAGTCTGATGGTTCCTCCGACGGTCAGTCCAACGAAGACGACGATTCGTCATCCTCAAGCCAGCCGAACGGCAACGGCGGCGGCTTCGGCGGCGGACGCGGCGGTATGGGCGGCGGACTGCTCGGCGGCGGCACGGCCAGCAGCGAGATCGTCGCCATGCTGCAGAAAGACGCCGGCGAATACCGCTGGGCGGCCGCCACCACCGGCTCGCAGAACGCGGCCAGCTACCAGCTCGCCAGCGAGCAGGCGGTCATGGCCATCGGCGGCTTCAACGGCTCCGATCCGGCCCCCACGCTCGAGCAGTTCAAGAGCTACGTCAAGCAGGGCCTCATCCACTACTACATCTCCGGCGGCGGCATGGGCGGCAACCAGATGGGCGGCTCGGACGCGGCCAGCGAAATCGCCTCGTGGGTGGCCGAGAACTTCGAGGCCCAGACCGTGGACGGCGTGACCATCTACGACCTGTCCGAGTAACGGCCCGCTCGAGTAGTGGCTTACAAGGTGGCGACCATGCTCGCAAACCAGCCGGCCGGCGGCGGACTGCACAACCAGCCCCGCCGCCGGCCGCCGCGTTTCGCTCTGAGACGACGGATTCATGGAACGTTCAGGTTGATGACCGTAGTATGGGCACGACAACGATTAAAGGAGCGAATATGACATTCGGTCAGCAGCCCCGCAATAACGGGCAGTACAACCCGCAATACAACACCCCCGACTATAACGCGGCCCAGCAGGCGGGATACGGCCAGCAGTACGCGCAGAACGGCTACGGCCAGTACGGCCAGCAGAACTTCCAGTACGCCAATGCGCAGAACACGACGTACCAGTACGCGCCGGCCGGAGCCGGCACCGGCGCCATCAACACCACGATGACCTACAACTACGAGCAGGCCCGTCGCGTGTCCGTCACCAAGGTCTACGGCGAGATGACTTTGGGCCTCATCGTCACCGCAGTGGTGGCCGTGCTCGGCCAGATCACCGGCGCCTATGCCACGTTCCTGATGGCCACCGGCATGGTGGGCCTCATCGGCCTGTGCGTGGCGCAGGTGGCGCTCGCCGTGGTGCTCGGCATGCGCGTGACCAAGATGAAGTCCGGCACCGCGCGCCTGATGTTCTACGTCTACGCCGCGCTCATGGGCTTCACGCTGAGCTCGATTTTCATGGTCTACGACCTCGGTTCGATCGGACTGGCGCTGGGCATCACCGCCGCGTTCTTCTTCGCGCTCACCATGTTCGGCATGACCACCAAGATCAACATGCTCAAGGCCGGCCCGATCCTCATGGTGGCGCTGCTGGTGCTCATCATCTCCCAGTTCGTGCTCATGTTCCTGCCCGTGGGCGGCATGACCCGCATCGTGTGCGCGATCGGTCTGGTGATCTTCGCCGGCATGACCATCTACGACGCCCAGTCCACGCGTGCGCTGCTCACCGAGTATGAGGCCCAGGGCCCGGAGATGGTCAAGAAGATCTCCATCCTGTGCGCGCTCAACCTGTATCTGGACTTCGTGAACATGTTCCTCTACATCCTCCAGCTCCTCGGCAACCGCGACTGAGCATGAGGGGCGGCACCTGCGCCATGGCAGGCCGCGCATCAAGCCCGACACCCGCATCAAGCCCGACCACATTGTGGCCGGGCTTTTTCATGCCCGTCACTTACGCGAGTTAGGTTGGTGACCCATGAGAAGACAGGAACTTGTGGGCATGCTTTGCCTGATGCTGACCGCGCTGATCTGGGGTTTCGCGTTCGTGGCGCAGGTGCAGGGCATGGATTCGATGTCGCCCATGTTCTTCAATGCCACCAGATTCACGTTGGGCGCGCTCTCGCTCGTGCCGATTCTGATGTGGCAGCGATGGCGGGGGAGGGCGAAATCGTCCGTCACCGCCGCGAATGGTGCAACGACTGCTGCGGGGATTGCCGGAGCCGACGGTGTCGAGAATGGCGTCTACGCGGTTGTTGACTCCGGGCGACCTGTTTCAGCCTCCCCCGATACGCTGGAAGACGCATCCGCGCATGGCGCGCGCGTCGTGCCGTTCTGGGCGGCATGGCTCGCCAATCCGATCGCGGTTTCCGTGCTGTGCGGCGTGGTGCTGTTCACCGCGAGCACCCTGCAGCAGTATGGCATCCTCTATGGCAAATCGGCCGGCCGGGCCGGATTCCTCACTGCCCTGTACATCGTGATGGTGCCGCTGCTGGCTTTCGTGTTCCTCCGCCGCCGCATCGGCATTCTGGTCGGTGCGGCCGTGGCGTTTGCCGTCGTGGGCTTCTATCTGCTGTGCGTCACCGACGGGTTCGGCTCAATCGGTCTGGCGGATATCCTTCTGGTGTTCACCGCCGTGCTGTTCGCCGCGCACATCCTCATCATCGACACGATGGGGGCCAAGGTGAACGCCGTCGTCCTGTCATTCGGCCAGTTCTGCACCACCGCGGTCCTGAGCTGGATCGGCTCGTTAATCGAGGGCTCGGTGGATTGGGCCGGGGCGGCGCATTCGTGGCTGCCGATCCTTTACGCCGGCATCGGTTCGGTGGGCATCGCCTATACGTTGCAGGCGGTGGGGCAGCAGTGGGTGCCGCCCACGCGGGCGAGCCTGCTGATGAGCCTCGAATCGTTCTTCTCGGCCGTGGGCGGCGCGATCTTCCTTGGCGAGATCATGACCCCGCGCGGCTACCTCGGATGCGCGTTGATCTTCTTCGGCACCCTGCTGGCCCAAGCCCCCGCCAAACTCCCGAAGTTCCTGCGTCGAAACGCATCCTAGCGCGCCGTGTCGGACGCGCGCGACGTCACCGCGGCGCAAAACAGCCCGGATTTCGCGTACGGGGCATACGCGTGCATCCATCCGTGTCCCCATGACAGGGGATGGCCCGGATTGCGCGTACGAGGGACCGGCACGTGCGCGGTTGGTTCAACCTTCCGCGTACTTACAGTCCGTTCTGCCCTCCAGAGGTCCCGTTCCGGCTTGCCAGAGACTGTAAGTACGCGTCCGGACGAAGGTCGCGCATACTTACAGTCTGTTTGAAGTCTCCAGGGGACTGTAAGTACGCGGCTGCTTCGTCATCCCGCATACTTACAGTCCGCCTCGTCCTCCAAAGGGTCCGTTCCGGTTTGCCGGAGACTGTATGTTCGTGTCCGGTCGAAGGTCGCGTGTACATACAGTCCGTCTCAGGCCTCCGGGGGACTGCAGGTACGCGGCTGCTTCCCCGGCCCGCAATCAGGCGTCGTCAGACCGCAGCCTTGGGCGCTTCTCCCACCTGCGGCGCTCCGTTGATGTCGCGGTGGATGTTCTGCATCTGCACCTCGATGTTCTGCAGGGACCTCGCGCAGTCGAGCAGCGTCTGCGAATGCTCGCTGAGCTTGGCGTCCGGCAGATCGGACTTGTATCGCAGCGCATGCTCGAGTGAGGCCCAGTAATCCATGGCGATGGTGCGGAACTGCACCTCCACGGGCGTGTAGTGCGCGCCCGAGGAGAGGAACACCGGCACGGCGTAGATCACATGCAGCGAGCGGTAGCCGTTCTGCTTGGGGTTCTTGATGTAATCCTTGACCCGCAGCACCTGGATGTCGGACTGCGATGACAGGTAGTTGGACACGGAGTACACGTCGTCCCGATAGTTGCAGATCACGCGGATGCCGGCCACATCGAACAGGTTGTCCTTCACGGCGTTCACCGAGACGGGCAGACCCTTGCGCTCGAGTTTGCCGATGATCGAGTTGACGGACTTCAGGCGCCGCTCCATGTGATGGATCGGATCATGGCTGAACCGCACCTGAAACTCGTCGTCGAGAATCTCCAGTTTGGTGCTGATCTCGTACATCGCACCCTCGTACACCTGCATCAGATCGATGAATTCGGTGATCTGGTCGGCGTTGAAGCTGCCGCCCGGCAGGTCGAGCATCTTCAGACGGGCATTGAGATCGGCGGTGTTGAGTCGGTTATGTCGGTCAAGTATCACGTCTGCAAATATACCCGGCCGCTTCGTGCGAACCTGAACGTCACCGTACAATCTCCTCAGTTTGTCCCACACCATGCGCGGCCGCGATGGGACCGAGGTTTTGGGGCGGCGAAATCCCGGCGCGGGCCATGACGAACCCGACGGATACAATCGCCCCTTATGAACGAAGACATGATGACCGAGGCGGAGCGCGCCTCGATTACGGCCACGGGCGTGAGCGGCCCGTCCTCCGAGGTCGATTTGGGTATGGAAGCCACCGTACCGGATGCGGGCGGCCGTGGCAAGGGAGTATTCCACATCCACACGCTCGGCTGCCAGATGAACGTGCACGACTCCGAGCGCATCGCCGGCGTGCTTGAGGCCAATGGTTACGTGCCGGCCACCCAGGAGCAGATCGATTCGCACGATTTCGACGTGATCGTGCTCAACACCTGTGCGGTGCGCGAGAACGCGGCCGAACGCATGTACGGCACGATCGGCCTGTTCAATCGCATCAAGCTGCAGCGCCCGAACCTGCAGATTGCCGTGGGCGGATGCATGGCGCAGCTCGACCGTGAGACGATCGCCAAGCGCAAGCCGTGGGTGGCTGCCGTGTTCGGCACCAAGAACATCGAGGACCTGCCCAAGCTCCTCGAACAGAACCGGCTCACCGACAAGCCGCAGGTGCGCATCGCCGACAAGCTCGAGGAATTCCCGAGCGAGCTGCCCGCCGCCCGGGCCTCCCGCGTGAGCTCCTGGGTGGCGATCTCCGTGGGCTGCAACAACACATGCACGTTCTGCATCGTGCCCACCACGCGCGGCAAGGAGCGCGACCGCCGCGCCGGCGACATCCTCGCCGAAGTCCGCCAGTGCGTGGCCGACGGCGCCAAGGAGGTCACGCTCCTCGGCCAGAACGTCAATTCGTTCGGCTACGGCATCGGCGACCGGTACGCCTTCAGCAAGCTGCTGCGCGCCTGCGGCGACATCGAGGGGCTGGAGCGCGTGCGTTTCACCTCACCGCACCCGGCCGCCTTCACCGACGACGTGATCGCGGCGATGGCCGAGACCCCGAACGTGATGCACCAGCTGCACTTCCCGCTGCAGTCCGGCTCCGACCGCATCCTGAGGGCCATGCGGCGCTCGTACCGGTCCGCCAAGTTCCTCGACATCCTCGGCCGCATCCGCAAGGCCATGCCGGATGCGCAGATTTCGACCGACATCATCGTGGGCTTTCCCGGCGAGACTGAAGAGGACTTCCAGGCCACGCTGGACGTGGTGCGTGAGGCTCGGTTCTCGTCCGCCTTCATGTTCATCTATTCGCCGCGCCCCGGCACGCCGGCCGCATCCATGCCGCAGATTCCCCGCGACGTCGTGCAGGACCGGTTCGACCGTCTCGTGGCGTTGCAGGAGAAGATCACTGAGGAGAACCTCGAGGGCTTCGTGGGACGCGACGTCGAGGTGATGATCACCGGCAAGCTCGGCAAGAAGGACAGCGACACGCATCGCGTCACCGGCCGCGAGAGGACCGGCGTGCTGGTGCACATCGGCGTGCCGGAGGGCGAGCCCGTGCCGGAGATCGGCGACTTCGTGACCGTGACCGTCACCCACGCCGGCCGTCACAACCTGCTCGCCGACCCCGACCCGTCCGCCGGCCAGACCTACTCCGTGCGGCATTGAACATGTTTCGGCTCCTCTCGTTGAGGGCTTTGAGGGGAGCCGTCCGCCGCATGGCGGACTGAGGGGAGTCATGTTGGGAGGAATCATTGTGACTCAGCGCGTCGTATCAATCGTCGGTCCCACGGCCTCCGGCAAGACGGGCCTTGGCATCGCCATCGCCAAACGACTGGCCGAACGTGGCGAGCGCGCCGAAATCGTCAACGCGGACGCCTACCAGATGTACCGCGGCATGGACATCGGCACCGCCAAGCCCACGCCCGAGGAGCAGGCCGCCGTGCCGCATCACCTCATCGACATCATCGACCCCGATGATGCGATGAGCGTGGCGCGGTTCCAACAGCTCGCCCGCGAGACCATCGCCGACCTGCAATCGCGCGGCATCCGGCCGATCCTTGTCGGCGGCTCAGGCCTTTACGCCCGCGCCGCCATCGACGACATCAGCTTCCCCGGCACCGATCCGGAGGTGCGGAGGAAGCTTGAGGAACGGGAGAAGGTCGAAGGCGCCGGGGCGTTGTTCGACGAACTGCGGGCCAAGGACCCCGAGGCGGCCGCCCGCATGGACCCGCGCAATCCGCGACGCACGATTCGCGCGCTGGAGGTCATCGAGCTCACCGGCCGCCCGTATTCGGCGAGTCTGCCGCGCTACCGGTACGTGATTCCGTCCGTGCAGATCGGCCTCGATCTGGACCGCGCCGATCTGGACCGCCGCATCGACCTGCGCACCAAACAGATGATGGAGGAGGGATTCGTGGACGAGGTCGCCCGTTTGCGCCCGCATCTCGGGGCCACCGCCGTGCGCGCGCTCGGCTACCAGCAGATCATCGACCTGCTCGACGGCATCTGGGACGAATACGACGCCTTCGCGGACATCGCGCAGAAGACCAAACGGCTCGCCCGCAAGCAGATGGGCTGGTTCGGCCGCGACCCGCGCATCCACTGGCTGCAGGCGCTCAATCCGAAGCTCGTGGACAACGCCATGGCCATCATCGCCCACGCCGACGCAGGGGAGTATGACCCCATCGATGCCCACGCCGACGAATACGTTCAGCACCACCTAGGCGACATCAACGCGTAAGCGCCGCAACAGGTTCTGGCCTCCTCTTCGAGGGGAGCTGTCCAAAGCTGACTGAGGGGAGTTGTCGGGGGCCTTGCAAGGAACAAGCATGGCTGGCTCCCATCCCTGATGGGAAAGAAGGACAGTCAGATTCCCCAACGTTCACACCGCACTTGGCTCCCCTCCCCGAGGGGAGCTGTCAGTAAAGCTGACTGAGAGGAGTCGAGAGCCAGGAATAGGGAGTGGCGAACAGAAGGAGCGAGCGCACCAATCAGCGCGCACCATCTCCCCGCAAATCCCTCGCCTCAATGCGCCGGCCCTTGGTCCCAGCCGGCGATAAGGAACACGCGGGTCGGGTTGACGGGCCGGATCATCGCATCGAACATACGCTCGAACGCCGTCAGATCGCCCCGGTACGCGGTGTGCTTCGCCGTGCGGTACATGTCGCGCGTCACCTCGCCCCAGTCGAGATCCCAGCCGGCATCGTGCGCCAGCCGCGAGCCGAACATGCGCAACACCATCGCGTTGCCGCCACGGAACGGATGCAGATAGCCAAGCTCGTCATAGATCACTGTGAACGCATGGATGAACACGTCGCGGTCCATCGCATGCAGATTGCGTTTCTCGGCCAGCTCGGTCGAGATGTTCAGCGCGCCGGTCTCGATGAGTCCCGCCGGGAAGAACGCCTCGGGATTGGCCGCCCGCGTCCGGTCGTTGGTCACCTCGCGTGTGGTGTCCGACGTGCGCAGCTTGCCCGCGTCGTCGAACACGCCCTCGAACAGCCCCTTATGGATGGCCACCAGTTCGTCCAAGTCGCCGGAGGGGTTCCACCGGCGTTCCGCCAGCAGCACCGTGCGCGCGAACACCGCATCGGCACGGTCCGTGGCGTGGTCGTCCAGACTGCCGTCCGCAAGCTTGTCGGATTCCCTGCCGGACGAGATATGCAGACGGATGGCGGTCTGCTCGTCGGCCACGTCGATGAGATGGCTCACATCCTCGTGGCCCCGTTCGTAGGCGGCCGCGGCGCGCATCGTCGCCTCGCCGGGCATCATCGCCTCCAATGCGCAGTTCCTGAGTGCAAATGCGACTGCGCTCGCACGCTCTGCGGGTGTCATGCCAACCATGATAAGGCATTCGCGCCGTAAATCGGCGGAATCGACGCCCATGAACGCAGTCATGAACGCCCGTACTAGTAGAATCGGACGCGCTATGGCACGAACATCATCTTCAGACAGCACCAAACCCCGCAAACCGCGCGGCGGGGACCCCACGCACGACGGTGAAACCAGGGTCCAGCCGGAACTCGACCTCGAGCCGGCCTGGAAGAAGGCCCTGCTTGCCGTGCCCCGGGCCCTCGGCGCCGGCGTACGTACGCTTTCCGGTGTGGGCGACTACGACCCCGCCTATCGACGTGACGGCCTGTGCTTCCTGTTGCTCGTTTTCGCCGTGCTGTTCGTCGCCTCCGAGTGGTTCCACGTCCACGGTGCGTTCGGCCAGCTCCTGCATGCCATCGCCTCCGGCATCCTCGGCGTGATGAGTGTGATCCTGCCGGTGCTGCTCGCCGCCGTGGCCATCCGCCTCATGCGCAACTCCGGCAAGGGCTCCAACAATCCTCGCGTGGTCACCGGCTGGGTGCTGCTGCTGTGGTCCATCTGCTCGATCATCGACGTGGCGCTCGCTGCGGACCACACCCAGTTCGACATCACCGTCCTGCAATCCGCCGGCGGACTGTTCGGCTTCTTCCTCGGCTCCCCGCTCGCGTGGGGGCTTTCCAACGTCTTCGCCATCATCGTGTTCGTGATTGTGGCCTTGTTCTCATTGCTCATGATCACCGGCACGCATGTGACCGATCTGCCCGACGACGTCCGCGCGCTCGTCGCCAAAATCCAAGGCAAACCGTTCAAGCCCGGCGCCAAAGCCGCAGGCAAGGGCAAGGATGCGGACGGTGGCGAGAACGACCAGTTCCCCAATGAGGTGCGCGTGGGGGACACCACCCTCGCCTTCGCCGACGGCGTGCCCACGCACGATGACGATGACGAGAACGATGACGCCGACGACGGGGACGCCAAGCCCGGCTTCTTCGCACGCCTGTTCGGCCGTGTCCGTGGCGGTGGCGAACACGACGACTCCCGTCTTGACAAGTACGCCGCCGACGATCCGTTCGACAAGGCGGCCAGCCAGCATGGCACGACCGCCGAGACCCCGGTGGTGGACGGTTCCGCGCGTCCGGGACAGGTCGGCCGCACCATCGCGTCTTCCTCGTATGACGGGCGCCCGCACATCGGCGAGAGGCGCGGCGAGCAGCCCGTCCGTCCGCGCGTGGTCACCGGAGGCCAGAGCGTGGGTATGCCGGGAGCGGCCATGCCCGGTGGAACTATGCCCAGTGCGATTGTGCCGGGTGCGGGCATCCCCGGTGCGATTGCGGCCGGTGTCAGTGCCGGTGTCGCAGGCGCCGCCATCCCAGACGCTACAGTGCCGAACGCCACCGCCACTGGCGTCGCCATACCGGCTACGACGGCCGCAGTCTCCGGCGTACCGGCCGCGGTCAACGATCCGTGGGCGCCCAGCGCGGTCCAGGCCGGACTCGTCAACCCCACAACCGGCGAACTCGTTGACGGCGATGACGACGCCACCCGAGTCACCAGAATTGTCGACGCGACCGGCGCGTACGCCGGAGCCGATGCGGACGGCAGCGGCGTGGGACAGGGCGTCCCCCGTCCGGACGGCGCCGACGGCTCGTCCGCGGCCGGTACGGGCGGCGGTGACGGTGATGACGACGCCAATCGTCCATACCAGCTGCCCGATCTGAACCTGCTCGTCAAGGGCCAGCCGCACGCCATGCGTACCCCGGCCAATGACCGGGTGATCCGGGCCCTGACCTCCACGTTCGAGCAGTTCAACGTGGACGCCAAGGTGGTCGGCTTCCTCCGCGGACCTTCCGTGACTCAGTACGAGGTGGAGCTTGGCCCCGGCGTCAAGGTGGAGAAGGTCACCAACCTGCAGAAGAACATCGCCTATGCGGTGGCTAGCTCCGACGTGCGCATCCTCTCGCCGATCCCCGGCAAATCCGCCATCGGCATCGAGATCCCGAACGAGGACCGCGAGATCGTGCATTTGGGCGACGTGCTGCGCTCCGACAAGGCCCTGAGCGACCCGAATCCGATGCTGTCCGGCATCGGCAAGGACGTCGAGGGACACTTCGTCACCGCCGACCTGACCAAGATGCCGCATCTGCTGGTGGCCGGTGCCACCGGCTCCGGCAAGTCCAGCTTCATCAACTCGATGCTCACCTCGATCATCATGCGTGCCACGCCCGATCAGGTGCGTCTGATTATGGTGGACCCCAAGCGTGTGGAGCTTTCGGCGTACGCCGGCATCCCGCACCTGCTCACCCCGATCATCACCGATCCCAAGAAGGCGGCGCAGGCCCTCGAATGGGTGGTCAAGGAGATGGATGCGCGCTACTCCGACCTCGAATACTTCGGGTTCCGCCACGTCAAGGACTTCAACGAGGCCGTGCGCGCCGGCAAGGTCCACGCCCCGCTCGGCTCCAAGCGCAAGGTGGCGCCCTATCCGTACATCCTCGTGGTGGTCGACGAGATGGCCGACCTCATGATGGTGGCCAAGAACGACGTGGAAAGCTCCATCCAGCGCATCACCCAGCTTGCGCGAGCCGCCGGCGTGCATCTCGTGCTCGCCACCCAGCGCCCGTCCGTGGATGTGGTGACCGGTCTGATCAAGGCCAACATCCCGTCCCGTCTGGCGTTCGCCACCTCCTCCGCGACCGATTCCCGAGTCATCCTCGACACCGTCGGCGCCGAGACGCTCATCGGTCAGGGTGACGCGCTGTTCCTGCCGATGGGTTCGGCTAAGCCGATTCGCGTGCAGGGCTCATGGGTGTCCGAATCGGAGATTCGCAAGGCAGTGGAGTTCGTACGCACCCAGCGCAAGCCCAAGTACCGCGAGGACATCGAGCAGATGGCCAAGGACGCCGATAAGAAGGATGCCATGGAGCCGGACGAGGAGATCGGCGACGATATGGACGTGCTGCTGCAGGCCGCCGAGCTCGTGGTGAGCAGCCAGTTCGGCTCCACCTCGATGCTGCAGCGCAAGCTGCGCGTCGGCTTCGCCAAGGCCGGCCGCCTTATGGACCTGCTCGAATCGCGCGGCGTGGTGGGCCCCTCCGAGGGCTCGAAGGCGCGCGAGGTGCTTGTCCAGCCGCAGGACCTGCCGCAGGTGCTCGCCTTCATCCGCGGCGAGACCAGCTCGCTCGAGCCGTCCGCGCCCGAGCCGACCGCGCAGTAGCAGGACGAGCTCGGCGTAGACTGGCCGAATAATGGCGTGGCGAACTTGCACGGACAATTCGTGCTTGGTTGTGATGTGTTCGATTCGGTCATGCGGTGCGTGTCGGCGCCGGACAAATCGCTTCGTGACCACGACTGGCCGCATCATCCCGTATGAATCAGGTGGTGCGTTGACAGTTGTTGGACAGCAACCGTCAACGCAGAACAGGATTGGTCTGATAGTAGCTTTCCATGCTGCTTTTGCTGATTACGGTATTGCAGGGTGCGGATGCCGGTAGCCCGTTGCGAGCCTCAATCCAAGGTCGTTCACTGTGGGTGCGGGCGCTGAGCTGGTTCCCGGTTTGCGCGGCAAGCACGGAGCACACGGTGTCGATGATGGTTTGCTCGGTGCCGTTGAGCATGCCGTGAATTGCCGGCAGCTCGCCGTCTCGGATGATGAACTTGCCGCGGTGCTGTGCATATAACGTGGTGCACACCGGGCCTCCACGCCAAGCTTGGAAATCATCGCTGAAAAGTGGGCGTCCATGGCGTGACAATGATTCCGCTTGCGAATAAAAGACCAGCTTCTGCAGTTTCATTGTGGTCATCGGGCCATATTCGCGAAGAATATAGGCTGCCACATCGATAACGGTTGCCATGGTGCTCCTCCTTTCCGGAAGCTATATTGTAGAGCATGACTTCAGACAACGGCATGTCCAGTATCAGCAGGAATCGGGCTAATTCCGCAGGGCGGGTCCTTAGCGCTGGATTCCATCGTGACACCGTTTCTGATTATGTCCGTGCGCTGGCGGTTGCTCAGCAGTGGCGTAGCCAGCATGTGAATCCGACAGAACAGTGTTTTGCAAAGGTGCTGGATTGTTCGAAGGGCATATCGCGGTCTGTAGCGACATTCCGTCTGAAGCGCATGATTTCCATTGTGCGTAAGATTCAGCGGCCAAACACGCATTTCAAACTCGGGGAACTGGATGATATAGGCGGATGCAGGCTAATCGTAGAGTCGAACGAGCAGGTTCGGCATGCCGCATCATGGCTTGCCTCGAATCTGCCACTGAAGAACGGCTCTGCTGATAAGGATTATATTGCTCGTCCTCAAGACAGCGGATACAGGTCAAGACATCTGTTGTGCAGTATTGCGTCGGATTCCGCGTCATATCATGTCGAAGTGCAGATCAGAACTCGTCTGCAGCATTGCTGGTCCACCGCGGTGGAGGCGGCAGGGGAGATTTATGGTACAGAGTATAAAAGCCCGGTAGTGCGAGCCGACGCTGACGGCGATGATGAGAGACGTCTGTGTTTCTTCAAGATTGTGTCCAGTCTGTTTGCGTTGGAGGAGCATGCGCCGCAGGTACCGGGATTCGTTGGAGATTATGCGACGCTGGTTCGGCAGCTGCACGATCTTGATTGTACGAGGAGCATACTGGACGATTTGAACGCTGCAGTGGATAGCGTATTCATTGCGGATACGTTGGAAGCCTCGTCGGAGCTGTTTTTGCTGAAACTCTCCAGAGAGAGCCAGTACCTTGACGTCGAATCATTTCGTGCTGATGAGCTTGAGGAGGCGCTTCGTCGGTATGATGCCGTGGAAAGGCGCATCGAGCTTCCTGGCGATGGCACCTCGACAAGTGATGAAGCGGGGTATGACAATGCTGTGCTGGTGTATGCCCGTGATGCCGAGCAGCTTGCCATCGCCTATCCGAACTATTCCACGAATGTTCGCTTCTTTTTGGACAAAGTGAATGGATATCTGGAACCGTGAATGGAGTGATGGCAGATATACCTCTCCTTTGTTTTTCTACAGAAGCCGAAGGAGTAGACAAGCCAGTCGGACAGTTGTTCTAGGTAATATGCGGCTTGTATGCCATGCGAATATGAGGGTGCCCGTAAGGCGCCCCGCCATAACATTCCCAGTGCATTTTCGGGCAAATGTCAATCATTGATAACCGTATAGCCAGCGCTTCGTCACTTAAGGTATCAGTGTGGGGGTAATGTGAACTCTATGAATGAGAACACCGTGGACAAGCAGTCATCGCCCAAATCGTCGCTCTTCGACGGCTGGAACGCGCCGCCGAACCTGGTGACCTACTCGCGCATCGTGCTCGTGGTCGTCTTCCTTGTGCTCGACATCATGGCGGGTGCATGGGGTGCGAACAACCTCACCTTGCGTTGGGTCGCGGCGGTGCTGTTCATCATCGCGGCGGCGACCGACAAGATCGACGGCTGGATGGCCCGCAAATACAATCAGGTCACCGAAATGGGCAAGCTCATGGACCCGATCGCCGACAAGCTGCTCACTTGCGGTGCGCTGATCGTCGCGGCCGCCTTCCATGAGTTCGGTAATGCGGTCTGGGGCTGGGTCGTGGTGGCCCTCTTCCTCGTGCGTGAGCTCGGCATCACCGTCATGCGCTTCTTCGTGATGGAGCGCCCGGGCGGTAAGGTCATCGCCGCTGAATGGCCCGGCAAGCTCAAGACCCTGTTCCAGTGCATCGGCCTGTCCATGCTGCTGCTGCCGTTCTGGTCGCTCGAAAACGGTCAGACTACGCCGTTCTGGCTCACCGCGTACTACTTCCTCACCTACGCCGTCATCTACGTGTCTCTGGTGCTGTGCCTCTACTCGGGCGGCATCTACCTCTACAACACGTTCGTCGGCTCCAAGAAAGCCGCCTAAACGGTTTGTGCTTTTCGTGGCCTCCCTCTTCCGAGGGAGCGTCACGAGGTGACGGTCTGGCCGTGGCGGATGCGGATGGCTTCCCTGTGGGGGGCTTTCATACTTCCGATGTGGCCGCAAATGCCATCGTTGAGTCCCCTCTGTGTGTGGGGGCTGCCATAGAGCTGGCCCGTCCGTCCAAGTTCACGCAGTTGGCTCCCCTCTATGAGGGGAGCTGTCACGAAGTGACTGAGGGCTTCGCAACGGGAGCCTCACAACAGGAGCCTCCCGGCATCCCCGCACACCCGCCGCAACATACGCAATCCGTGGCCCGGATACGTTCGGAAAGGAATCGGCATATGGCTGACGACGTACGTGAATCCTGTGATACCTTGGCCGCCGCGATCCTCAAGACCTGCGAGGCGCGCGGCGCCAAAATCGCTTGCGCCGAATCGCTGACCGGCGGCCTGCTCGCCGACGCCTTCGTGCGCATCCCCGGCGCATCCAATGTGTTCCTCGGCTCGGCCGTCACCTACGACATCAAGGCCAAGGCCTCGATTCTCGGAGTGGATCGCGACCTGCTGAACCGGGAGGGCGCCGTACACCCGGAAGTCGCCCGTCAGATGGCGGCGGCCACCGCGAGGCTGTACGCACAGCCGGAATACGGCGACAAGGTCATCGGACTGTCCACCACCGGCGTGGCAGGCCCCGGCCCGGACGGCGACAAGCCCGCCGGACTGGTGTACATCGGACTGCGCATACCCACCGGGCTTGTCGCAGGGCGCGGCGAGCTGGTGGAAGCCGCCGAACTGCACCTCACCGGCTCGCGCGAGGAGGTCCGCCTCGCCACCGTGCTCAACGTGCTGCAAAGGCTGCACGAGCGACTGTCGTAACGGCCGGCCCAACTGGCCGTTCACCGCATATTTCCCGCAACTTTACCGCCACGTCGGCTCCCGGCAACGATGCCGGCCGATGAAACGGCTACAACACAAAGATGTGAGCACCATGAACCAGACCCCCAGCGATGCCGGTATGTCCGCCGATCGCACATCCGGCGATTCCATCGGCTGCAGTGACCGCGCTCCCGCAGGCCGCGCTCCCGCAGGCCGCGCGCCGAAGCTCGACTATGCGCAGACCTTCTCCATCGGCTTCGGTTTCCTTGCCATATCCGCCGCATGGGCCCTCTACAACGCCTATGTGCCCATCAAACTCAAGGACCTCATGCTGCCGACCGCCGTGGTGGGCATGATCATGGGCATCGACAACTTCTGCGGTTTCACCATCCAGCCGCTCTTCGGCATCCTTTCGGACAAGGTGCGCACCCGTTGGGGCCGACGCCTCCCGTTCGCGCTGATCTCCATACCGCTCGGCGCACTGTTCCTCGTACTCATCTCGCTGGCGCCGAACGTGCCGCTCACCGTTGCGGCGATCGTGGCGTACGCGCTGGTCATGGCCACATCGCGCGCCCCGATCGTGGCGCTCATGCCGGACGTGACCGACTCCCGCCTGCGCAGCAAGGCCAACGGCATCATCAACTTCATGGGCTCCATCGGCAACGTGATCGCACTGGCTGGCGGCAGCCTGCTGTACAAGCGGTTCGGCATGTCCGCGGCGTTCGTCGCCGGCGCGCTGGTCATGGTGACCGCCATCACCGCGCTGATGCATCTGGTGCGGGAACACGAGGAGTTCGTGACCAAGCCCGGCGAGAAGGCCCGCCTGCCGTTCGTCTCATGGACCGAGTTCAGAAACGCCGTCGCCCCGAGACTGGAACTCGACCGTGAGGGCAGGCGCAGTCTGGCGCTCATCCTGCTGGTGCTGTTCCTGTACACGATGGGCGGCAACGCCGTGGAGACCTATTTCACGCTCTATGCCACGCACGATCTGGGCATGGAGGCGGCGGTCGCCGGAGGCAACCTGGTCTGGTATGCCGTGGGCATGTTCGCGTTCGCGATTCCGGCCGGCATCATCGGCAGCCGCTTCGGCCGCAAGGTCACCATGAGCGCAGGTCTGTTGCTTTCCGCGGTGCTCTTCGCGCCGATGCCGTGGGTCGGACGGCCGTTCATGGTGCCGTATCTGGCGTTCGTGTTCGGCGTGTTCTGGATTCTGGTGATCGTCAACGCACTGCCGTGGATCACCGAGCTCGGCGGACTCGAGCACACCGGCGCCATGACCTCGTACTACTATCTCGCCACCTCGTTCGGCGCGGCCATCAGCCCGACCATCTTCGGCCTCATCCAGCAGGCGACGGGCTCCTATCGGTGGATGTTCATCTACGCCGTCGTGCTCTTCGCGCTCGCCCTCTCCTGTATGCCGTTCATCACCCGAGGCGAGGCCACCGACTAGCCGCGACAACCAGCTCAGCGAAACTTGAGTGTATTACCAGCAAGTTTTCAGGAATAAACCTGCGGGGTCGCGGTGTTGTACATAGCAGATAGCAGGAACGCTGAACCGACCTGAAAGGGGCGATGGTGATGGAAACGATGACCCGCGTCGATGAGCAGATGAATGTGACCGCCAACAAGCCGATGACCGTTCGGCCGGGCGTCGCCCGTATGCGCGAGCTGACCCCGGCCCAGCGTCGCGCGGTGATGTTCGCCCAGCAGCAGGTGCTCAAGGCGCAGGCCGCCAAGAAGGCCAAGGATGAACGTCAGGCGGCTCGCGACCGCATGTGGCAGGAGGAGGACGCCGAATACAAGCCGCGCACTGCCGCCCAGCCGGTGGCCGTCGAGGAACCTCGTGTAGTATCCCTGCGCGAGGCCATCGGCCATGTGCTGCGCGATTTGCGCACGCGCGATCGCCGCACGCTGCGCGAGGTGTCCGAGAAGGCTGGTGTGTCGCTCGGCTACCTGTCCGAGGTGGAGCGTGGGCAGAAGGAGGCCAGCTCCGAACTGCTCAGCTCGATTGCCGATGCGCTCGGCGTCACCACCGCGCAGATGCTGCGCATGGTGGCCGATTATCTGGATTCCGTGCAGGGCTGACGTCTGATTATCTCTGTGGACCGTGGCGTTGGTGCCCGGTGCGGTATGGTGCCGCATGGGCCGGATGTGAGAACGAGATGAAGATTACGGTCCGATGATGGTGTGAACCCGCTGTGTCGCATGACGCGGCGGGTTTTTCTTCGTCTCCGGGATTCTCCGATTGTTTCCCCTCGGGTGTCCCGGGTTGGCAGCCGCGCGTGCGTCGTGTCGGTGCGTGTATGCGGCGTGCGTCGTGCCGAGTGCCGCCGTACGGTATGCGGCGATTCGTCCTCTCGCATGTTCTGCGCAGGTGTCCCGTGGGTGGTGGCACACTGGTGGACATGCATGAACGGGAATTCTGGGAACTGGTCGAGGAGGTGTTCGGTCGCACCTATGGCCGGTCGCTGGCCAGGGACCAGCGGATGCCGAAATTGGCGAACATGACCGCGGTCGAGGCGCTGGACGGGGGGGAGGAGCCTCGCGTGGTGTGGAACGTGCTGTGTGACCAGATGGAGGTGCCGGATTCCCGCCGCTGGGGCCACGACCATAACGCGCCGCCCATGCCCGTTCGGTGACGGCGCGCTGGTGCCGGTCCGATACGCCGTCGGCTTGCCTTGGGTGACTTGTCTTGGTGGTACGCCCTGTACGGTTGCCTTAGTGGGTGGTGCGGTTCGGATGCCGTTGATGTCGGCGGCCGCGACACTCGGCAGTCCATAATCGAACAAATGTTCGCATCTTGAGGTATAGTTATCCACAGTGACAGGCAGCCACGCCCGTGTGCGATGGGTGCTCGCCGAATGCCGTACGCCTTGTCTTGACGGGGCGCAGGGGGTTTCGGCCCGGCCGGGAACCGGAGCTGGAACCACATGGTCCGTCCCGCCCGATGTGGCGGACGGGCCTTCTCTACGGTGGAAGGCGACCTGTCCGCACACGACTTCGATAAGGAGAAGAACATGGCAGTTGAGAACAAAGCGGCCAAGGAGCAGGCCGCTCCGGACAAGCATGAGATCGATCCCAAGCGCAAGGCCGCGCTGGATACCGCGCTCGCCCAGGTGGAGAAGAGCTTCGGCAAGGGCTCCGCGATGCGTCTTGGCGATCGCCCCGAGCAGAACGTGGAGGTGATCTCCACCGGGTCGCTCGCCTTGGACATGGCCCTCGGCATCGGCGGTCTTCCCAAGGGGCGCATCGTGGAGATCTACGGCCCCGAATCCTCGGGTAAGACCACATTGGCATTGCATGTGGTGGCCAATGCCCAGCGGAAGGGTGGCGTGGCCGCATACATCGATGCCGAGCACGCCCTCGATCCGGCCTATGCCCGCAAGCTCGGCGTGGACACCGACTCGCTCATCGTCTCCCAGCCCGATAACGGCGAGCAGGCGCTTGAAATCGCGGATATGCTCATTCGTTCCGGCGCCTTGGACGTCATCGTCATCGATTCGGTGGCGGCGCTGGTGCCCAAGGCCGAGATCGACGGTGATATGGGCGACAGCCATGTGGGTCTGCAGGCCCGCCTCATGAGCCAGGCCCTGCGCAAGATGACCGGCGCCCTGTCGCAGGCCGGCACCACCGCCATCTTCATCAACCAGCTGCGCGAGAAGATCGGCGTGTTCTTCGGCAACCCGGAAACCACCACCGGCGGCAAGGCGCTCAAGTTCTACGCCTCAGTCCGACTCGACATCCGCCGCATCCAGACCATCAAGAACGGCGACGAGGCCGTGGGCAACCGTACCCGCGTCAAGGTGGTCAAGAACAAGATGGCCCCGCCCTTCAAGTCCGCCGAATTCGACATGCTCTACGGCGAGGGCATCTCCCGCGAAGGCTCGGTCATCGACATGGCCCAGCAGGTTGGCGTGGTCAAGAAGTCCGGTTCGTGGTTCACCTACGAAGGCGACCAGCTCGGTCAGGGGCGCGAGAAGGTCCGTCAGTTCCTCAAGGACAACCCGGCCATCACCGAGGAGATCGAGAACAAGGTCAAGGCGGAGTTCGGCCTGATCGCCCCGTCCGACCAGTTCGCCGAGGACGAGGAGGCGGCCGCTGCCGCCGCGGCGAGCGAGGCCGCGGCCGCCGATGCGGCCAAGGACGACAAGGCCGCCGCCGCAAGGCAGACCGCCAAATCATCCAAGACGGCTGATGCCGCCAAGGACGCGGCGACCAAGGCCTGACGCATATGATCGACGCTGAAGCGTTCCTTCGCGCCAATCCCGTATCGATTCGGAGGAACGAAGACGATGAGCCTTCCGAACCGGTCGCCCATATACCTCGCGGCGGGTTCGGAAGCACTTCGGAGTTCGGAGGGGTCCCGGGTCGTTCTGGGGCTTCCGGGGCTTCTGGGGTTCCGAAGGCTTTGGGGACTTCGAAGGCTTCGCCGAGCACGAGGACTACCGGTACGGGGGCCATGCGATTCGGTTGGCCGGCAATTCGCTATAGGTCCGTGGGCGATAGCGCTGTTGATGCCTCAGCCGATGATGCCGGAACCGATGGCGTCGCAGCTGTTGATGTCGCAACTGATGGTGTTGCATCCGATGATGTCGCCGTCGATGACGGGAACGCTGAAGACGTCTGCCGTGAAGCCGCCCTGCGATTGCTTGATGCGGCGCCGCGCTCATCGGGGGCGTTGCGGGACCGGCTGTTGGGCAAAGGGTTCGACGAGACCGTGGTGGAACGGGTCGTCGAACGCATGGTGGATCTGCTGCTGATCAACGACCATGACTACGCCGAATCGGTGGTCCGGGTATGCGCCGGTCGCATGATGGGCCGTCGTGGCACGGCGATGGAGCTCGATCGCAAAGGCGTGGACCGCGCGCTTGCCATGCAGGTCATGGACGAGGCGGAGCGGCAGGGCGTGTTCGAGGATGCCGCTTGGGAGCTTGGCCGGCGTACGGCTCGCAAAACGCAGGGGCTTGACCGTCAGGTTCGTCAACGCCGCTTCTGGGCCGCCGGCGGTCGCAAGGGCCACAATCCGGAGACCCTGCGTCGCGTCGCCGCCGAGCTCTTCAACTGAGTTCGGCGGCCTGATCATCGTGGCTCCCTCTGATGGGAGAGCTTCCGTGGGCTTCTCCAAGGGGTATGTATAATAGTCCGCTTGAGACCTCTTGATGACCGCGGCCGTGACCTTCATTGGGATCGGCTGAGGAACTTCCGGGCTCCGCAGAGCACGATGGCGGATAACGTCCGCCCAGGGCGACCTGAGAGATAGCGCAACAGAGAACAGACCGCCCGTCCTCGACGGGTAAGGGTGAAACGGTGGTGTAAGAGACCACCGGGCCGCTGGCAACAGTCGGCCGCATGGCAAGCCTCATCGGGAGCAAGGCCAAGCAGATGGCGGTAAGGGCTGCTCGCCCGTGTCATCGGGTAGGCTGCTAGAGCCTGACGGCAACGTCAGGTCGAGATGGATGGTCATCCGTGCCGTGCGTTCGCGCGCGACACGACAGAACCCGGGGTATAAGAGGTCTCATCACACTTCATGGTTTTTCCCGCACCGTGTTTCGCCAACGATGACGTGTGTTCAGGGTTCGCCATTCATGATTCGCTCAGGAAAGAAACATCATGCTCCGGGCGAGTTGCCGACTGTTTACGCAGAGTTCGTCTACAATGAAACTTACCCGCACGGTAATGATGCTGTACGGGACGCATATAGCGGGCAACACCGCTTGAGTCAAATAGGAGGTCAACATGGAAATCGTCGTTACCGGACGCCACACGCAGGTCAAGCAGAGGTTCCGTGATGTGGTTGAGACCAAGATGAATCGTGTGACCGCTATCGCCCCGGATGCACAGCGCGCGCAGATCGTGCTGACCCATGAGGGCAACCCGCGTCAGGCCGATACCGCCAAGCGCGTGGAGATTACCGTTATCGCCGGCCGCACCGTGGTACGTGCGGAGGCCTCCAGCACGGACGAGTTCAGCGCGCTGGACATGGCGCTGGACAAGCTCACCCTTCGTCTGCGTCGCACCCGCGATCGTCGCAAGGACCACCGTCGCGGCTACACGAACCCGGTCCCGGTGGATCTGGGCGTGGCCGCTCCGGAGCCCGAGGTGGAGGAGCCGGAGGAGGAGCCGAACAACAGCCCGCAGGCTGCGGTCGCCTCGGATCTCGGCCCCGGCGAATCCGTGGAGGTCCAGGTCGGCGACACCCCGATCGTCATCCGCCGCAAGCTGCACATCGCCGAGCCGATGAGCATCGACGAGGCCCTGTACGAGATGGAGCTTATCGGACACGACTTCTTCCTGTTCGTGAACAAGGAGACCGGTCGCCCGTCCGTGGTCTACCACCGTCACGGCTGGAGCTACGGCGTGTTCGAGATCGACACCCCCGAAAACGTCAAGAAGGACTGAAAGGATTGACTGGTCTGTCGGCCGACCGGCCGATTGTATGAAGTCAATCGCATGAACCGATGATGGATCGCTTCCCGGCAAGGGAGGCGGTCCATTTTTTTCGTAAAATGGTCGAAAAAGATGACCGCTGGCGGCGCGGGACGGTAAGGTAATACCCGGAACCACCGTAACCAATCAAGGGAGAAACCCAGTGGTCGATATCATTGACAAAGCCCTGCGCATGGGCGAAGGGCGCCAGCTCAAGAAGCTGGAGAACGTTGCCAAGGCCGTGAACGCGCTGGAGGACGAGATCTCCGCCCTCTCCGATGAGGAGCTCAAGGCCCAGACCCCGAAGTTCAAGCAGCAGATCGAGAACGGCAAGAGCCTCGATGACATCATGCCCGAGGCGTTCGCCACCGTGCGCGAGGTCTCCAAGCGCACGCTCGGCCAGCGTCACTTCGACGTGCAGCTCATGGGTGGCGCTGCCCTGCACTGGGGCAACATCGCCGAGATGAAGACCGGTGAAGGCAAGACCCTCGTGGCCACCCTGCCGAGCTACCTCAACGCGCTCGAGGGCAAGGGCGTGCATGTGGTCACCGTGAACGACTACCTGGCCAGCTACCAGAGCGAGCTCATGGGCCGCATCTACCGCTTCCTCGGCATGTCCGTCGGCTGCATCATCACCGAGCAGAAGCCGCCGGAGCGCCGCAAGCAGTACAACGCCGACATCACCTACGGCACCAACAACGAGTTCGGCTTCGACTACCTGCGCGACAACATGGCGTGGGAGAAGGCCGATCTGGTGCAGCGCGGCCACCACTTCGCCATCGTCGATGAGGTCGACTCCATTCTCATCGATGAGGCCCGTACCCCGCTTATCATCTCCGGCCCGGCCGAAGGCGACGTGACCCGCTGGTACCGCACCTTCGCCAAGCTGGTCCTCAAGCTCACCCGTGACGAGGACTACGACGTCGACGAGAAGAAGAAGGTCGTCGGCATCCTCGACCCGGGCATCACCAAGGTCGAGGACTTCCTCGGCATCGACAACCTGTACGAGCCGGCCAACACCGCCCTGATCGGCTACCTCAACAACGCCATCAAGGCCAAGGAGCTGTTCCTGCGCGACAAGGACTACGTGGTCACCCACGGCGAGGTCCTCATCGTCGATGAGCACACCGGCCGTATCCTGCCGGGCCGCCGCTACAACGAGGGCCTGCACCAGGCCATCGAGGCCAAGGAAGGCGTGGAGGTCAAGGCCGAGAACCAGACCTTCGCCACCATCACCTTGCAGAACTACTTCCGCATGTACGACAAGCTCGCCGGCATGACCGGTACCGCCGAGACCGAGGCGGCCGAGTTCATGAACACCTACAAGCTGGGCGTGCTGCCGATTCCGACCAACCGACCGATGATCCGCAAGGACCAGGACGACCTTATCTTCCGCACCAAGAAGGAGAAGCTGGCCGCCATCGTCAAGGATGTGGCCAAGCGTCACGCCGAGGGCCAGCCGGTCCTGCTCGGTACCGCCTCCGTGGAAAGCTCCGAGGTGGTCTCCACGCTGCTCGACGTGGCCAAGATCCCGCATCAGGTGCTCAACGCCAAGCAGCACGAGAAGGAAGCCGCCGTGGTCGCCGTCGCTGGCCGCAAGGGCGCCGTGACTGTGGCCACCAACATGGCCGGCCGTGGTACCGACATCATGCTCGGCGGCAACGTCGAGTTCCTGGCGGACGCCAAGCTCAAGTCCGAGGGCTACTCCCCGGAGGACACCCCGGAGGAGTACGAGAAGCGCTGGCCGGGC
Organism: Bifidobacterium sp. UTBIF-78; assembly: GCF_006408945.1. Taxonomy (NCBI): domain Bacteria; kingdom Bacillati; phylum Actinomycetota; class Actinomycetes; order Bifidobacteriales; family Bifidobacteriaceae; genus Bifidobacterium; species Bifidobacterium sp. UTBIF-78. The sequence goes on along the minus strand of NZ_JFAO01000042.1, from coordinate 4,920 downwards.
ACCCTGAACGAGATCAAGGCTCAGGTCAAGGACGAGCACGAGGAAGTCAAGAAGCTCGGCGGCCTGTACGTGCTCGGCACCGAGCGCCACGAGTCCCGTCGTATCGACAACCAGCTGCGCGGCCGTTCCGGCCGTCAGGGCGACCCGGGCGAGTCCCGCTTCTACCTGTCGCTGGAAGATGATCTGATGCGTCTGTTCAACACGCAGCTCGTGGCCCAGGTCATGGCCAAGGGCATGGAGGAGGGCCAGCCGATCGAGGCCAAGTCCGTGACCAAGGGCGTGCGTACCGCGCAGAAGGCCGTGGAATCCCGCAACTACGAGATTCGTAAGAACGTGCTCAAGTACGACGACGTGATGAACAAGCAGCGTACCGTCATCTACTCCGAGCGTCAGGCCGTGCTCAAGGGCGAGGACATCCACGAGGATGTCGAGCGCTTCATCTCCGAGACCGTCGAGTCCTACATCAAGGGCGCCAACAACGGCTCCGAGAAGCCGAAGGACTGGGATTGGGAAGGCCTGTTCAAGGCCCTCAACACCGTGGTGCCCACCAAGGTCACCGAGGAGGAGGCCGAGAAGGCGGCCGAAGGCCTCAAGGCCGAGAAGGCCGTGGCCGCCGTGCGCGACCTCATCGTCAAGGACGCCCAGGAGAAGTACGCCGAGCTCGAGAAGACCATCGGCGAATCCGGCCTGCGCGACCTCGAACGCCGCGTGGTCCTCGCCGTGCTCGACCGCAAGTGGCGCGAGCACCTCTACGAGATGGACTACCTCAAGGACGGCATCGGCCTGCGTGGTATGGGCCAGCGCGACCCGCTGGTCGAGTACCAGCGCGAAGGCTACCAGATGTACAACTCCATGATCGAGGCGATCAAGGAGGAGTCCGTCCAGCTGCTCTTCCACATCGACGTCAAGCAGGTGGCAGCCACCGAGGATCACACCTCCGCCGCCGATGAGGACGCCGCGGTTGACGCCGCCGAGTCCGCCACCGGCATCACCGCCACCGGCGAAGGCTCCGATTCCGCCGCCACCGTGTCCGCCGGCCCGGACGAGGACGGCGAGACCGAAGCCGAAGCCGCCGAGGGCGAAGTCGAGGATGAGGACGACGAGGAGGAGAAGAAGGCCATCGCCGAGTCCGCCAAGGCCTCCGAGGCCGGTGAGACCACCTCCGCCATCACCGGCCCGGCCCCGATCAGCCACGCCGAAGGCAAGGTCCCGGTCTCCAAGCGCCCGAAGAGCGAGGAGCTGCGCGTGCCGTGGGCCGACGGTCGCACCTTCCCCGGCACCGGCAGGAACGCCCCGTGCCCGTGCGGTTCCGGTCGCAAGTACAAGATGTGCCACGGCCAGAACGAGAAGTGATGATCGTTCGCTAGCGTCGCACTGCATCGCTGACTGAAAAGGGTCTCTCCTTGACCAGGAGAGACCCTTTTTGCGTTGCTGTCTTCCTCGCGTGTGCCTTAGCCACATGCTCATCACCCACATGGTGTAGGGAAAACCCCATGGTGTAGTGATACAAAATGGCGGAATTCCGCAAATCGCAAAAACCGTTCCCTGCACCATGGGAAAATCCCTACACCGTGGGGACATGTGGTACGGCGCAGTGGCGTAACCCCATGTACAGCAGCATTTGTTTATGTGCACCTACTGCACCGTGAAGCCCTGCGAAGTGGCGTAGAGTTTGAGGCGACGTTCTCACTCGTCCAGATGACGTATAAGGGTGATCAGAATGAGGTTGTCGTCAGCCATTGCATCGCGTCGTCATAGGTCATGAGCAGTCGTTTGCGATAGTCGTCGATGAGTGTCTCATCGACCGTATTCGAATGGCCGTCGTCCATCGCCCGCTGTTCGGCGACGGCTTGCTCGAATGCGGTGGGCATGCGTCGGGTGAGTGTCGCGAATCTGCGGAGAACGTCCTCGGCGGGCAGACCCATACGGGTGGCGAATCGCTCCAGATGCTTGTGGCGGAGCTGAAGGAGATTCCGCTTACCACCGATGTTCATCGCCAGCGTCATACTGGCGCTTATGGGGCCGTGGCCGAGGTATGGGTAGATCGAGGCGAGATCGTATAAAGGCGCCATTCTCACGGAATCGCCCTTGAGCAGCAACGAGTAGTTTTTCGCGTGACTGTCCGTGACTCCAAGCAGATAACTGACGAGGATTCCATCGACGAACGCCCGTATGTTCGCGTCCCCTTCCCCGTGTAGGCCGTGGTTGCGGATCATTGCCGCGTATCGTTCCGAGGTGGGGGCCGTTGTGCTCCTCGTATTTCAACGATGATGGTATGCCCATCGCCTGGGTGAGGTCCTCCTGATGCAGTGCGATGACATTGCCGTTGCCATCGGAAAGCCGGTCGTAGCGTTCGACGATGATGGCGGGAACTCCCTCGAACAGGTGGAATGTGGTGTTTGCCACATGCAGTCCCATGTGTGCCGCGATGCGCATGGTGAAGTGTTCGTCGAATGCTTGATTAAGCAGTGTTGGGATTCCCGGCTTGAGGATATGGGTGGTGCGGGCGGTGCCTTCGGCCGTATACCATCGGTTATCATGGAGTCGAAGTGCAATTTTGCCTTGTTGACCTGCTACGGACCAGTGCTCTTTCGCGCCGGCCGGTTGGATTCCCGTTGGAGCCGCTGCGCGCAGTCGCGCGGCTATTGCGGCGTCGTCGATGGGAAGAAGGGATTGGTTCTCGACAGGCAGGTCGGGGAAGAGGACAGTCGCAAAGCTCCTGTGGCATCGAATCCTATCGCCTGCAGGAGATCGAAGGCATCGGTTGTGCTCGCGTGATGTATGCGTTGCGATTCCTTACGGGCCTGTTGGGATTCGGGAACCAGTGCGTCAAGGAAATTCGACGCTACGGTTCCTGTGTGGGTTTCCTGTGCGAGCGGCATCGAGAGCGAAATGGGTGTGGGATTATCCGACCATCGATAATCGCCAAAGTAGCGGAAGGCGATCGTCCCGTTCGCGTTTCGTGTGAATTCCCCGACGAGGGTTTCTCCGAGGAACGCATAGAGCTTTTGTTCCGTCATGTGGTCACCATTCGTAGGGAGGCATCGGGGATTTTGGTGTCTTCTGCACGTTGAGCGAAAGACCGAGGAGCGCGAGCGCATTGAGGATGGTAGCGAATCCGGGGTTCGGCACACGGCCCTGCTCGAATTCAATCATCCAGCGTCGCGATACGCCCAGCTGTTCGGCCATCTGCGACTGGCTGATGCCTTTGCTGCGGCGCTCGCTGCGGATGAGGCGGGCGAATCCTTCCGTATTCCCGATAAGCATGTGAAAAATATATCACCTCATCATTTGATGTGCAAAATAATTCACTCACTGTGTTCATGCGCAGAATAGTGCACCTGCCGCTCATTTCACGGTGAAGCCCTGCGAGGTGGCGTAGAGCTTGAGGCGGCGCTCCCACTCGTCCAAGCGGTCATCGCTGCGGCCGCCGGGACGCAGCGCGGGCACGATGAGACGGGTGAACTCCGCATCCAGCTGGCTGTAGAACGGCAGGTTGTCCCAATCACGGTTCACGCGCGCCGCCGATTTGGCGTACACGTCGTAGATGGGCTGGTCGAAATACGGGTCGCGCGTGCCGCGGCGTGTCAGGTCCTCCACATAGCCGGCGGCTGCGGACACGCCGCCCGGGGCTCGCAGTTCCACCGAGGCCGGGTCGAGCTGGAACCAGCGGATGAACGTCAGCGCCGCCCGCTGGCGGACCGGCGGCAGCTTCGCGCTGATCGCCATCGTCGAACCGCCGATCTCCGCGGTCATGATCTGGCTGGGGTCCACGAATCCGGGCGGCAGCGCCACCTTCCACAGACCCTTGTCGGCCGGGTAGGATGCGGCGAGGATCTTGCCGATCCAGTTCGCGTAGGTCATGGTCAGATAGGTGCCAGATGTGGGCAGCATATAGCAGTTGTCCCACAGCGGTTCGGCCTTGAGCACGCCGTCGTCCAGACATTGCTGCAGGAACTTGGCCACGAACCGCACGCGGTCGTCGGTCATCTGGAAGCGAATCGCGGTGTCATCCTCCACCACCCACGGCTTGGCACCGGCCATGCGGAAGAACGAGAGGTAATGCTGCACATCGGTGGTGTCGAGGATACCCATGTACCGGTTGGGATTGCGCGCGTGCAAGGCCACGCCTTCGTCGTAGAACTCGTCCCATGTGTGCGGCACGGCAAGTCCGTAATGCTTCAGCAGGTCTTCGCGGTAGAACATCGCCGTCTGCGATTGGTCGCCGGGGATACCATACAGTTTGCCGGCATAGTGAGCCGAGCGCCACGACGCGGGGTCCACTTGGGGAGCCACCTCGCGTTCCAGCTCCTCGCCGGCGAAGGCTGACAGGTCGAGCAGAGCGCCGGATGCCGCCAGTTGTGGCAGGGCGGTGCGCTCCACATTGACCATATCCGGTACGGGACGGCGATTGATGATTCGCTCCCAGTACAGAGAGAGCGTGTTTTCCTGGGTGCGGCCCTCGATCGGGTCGATGACGATATGCGGATGAATGCGCATGAACTCGTTGATGCGAGGCATCGTTTCGTTGAAGGCGTTGGACAGCAGGGTGAGCACAATGGTGTCGCTGGAACGTGTGAGCTCGGCGTACGGGCCGAGCTTCATCGTGGAACGCTTGTGCGGATTCACCGAATCTCGTGTCACATACCTTGCCTCAAGCGAGATCGGCTCGGGCCGGGAGGCCGAGCCGCTGCGCGCCGCGTTCACCAGCGCATTCGCGGCTTGGGACGCCAGGTAGGCGCCACGCATGTCGATGGTGTTCAGGGAGGGAGTGAGCAATGGGGACATCTCGATGTTGTCGAATCCGATGACCGAGACGTCCTCCGGGATGCGAAGACCATGACGTTTCGCCGCCGTCATGAAACCGGCGGCGAGCGAATCGTTGAAGGCGAACACCGCATCCGTGGGGCGGATAAGATA
>NZ_JFAO01000041.1:0-35010 GCF_006408945.1 Bifidobacterium sp. UTBIF-78 | reverse complement strand
TTATTCCTACCGGCGCACGGTTCTGGTGACGAGGATGGCGTTGCGCCGCAGCAGCCAGCCGCCGGCGGACCCAGTGATATCGATGCCATCGGCAATGTCGCCGGCCGACCCGCTTGGGCTGCGGTTGCATCGGTGGGCGATGATCGGTTCGCCCGGCACGTCGTGAACGGCGACGGATTCCTTGGCCCGGTTCATGTAGAAGTCGAAGCGCACGGCGCCGTCCGAGGATTCACGCACGGTATGGAGAATGCGAGGGTCGGGAACGTTGGCGCCCGCCGCGTCCTCCGAGGGGACAGCGTTCGCGGTCACAGCCATCGGCCCAGCCGCGTCGCCACAATCTCCCGGCTCGACGCATGCGCGTTCGCCGAACCATGGCAGGCCATCCACAACGGCGGCAAGTCGCCCGATGGCATGACGGTCGAGGTCACAGCCCACGTAGATGGCGACACCTTGCCCATAGGGGTGACTGGTGATGGCCGGCACGCCGTTGAGCTCCCAATCGGAGGCCGCGTCGCCGGCGTAGGTGGCCAGTATGGTCGTGTCGGGCGCCGTGGAGGTCACGTCGTTCTGCCATAGGCGGGTTTCGAGGCCGTTGGATAGGCCAATCGTCGCGGGTTCGCCTTCGGCTTCCGTCCCGAGAATGTTGAATTCCTCGCTGCGGACGCCAAGCATGTCGCGCAGAAGTCCGTTGCCGGCGCCGGGATAGCCGCCGAGTCCGGCGTGGAAGTGCTCATCGACCAGCCCGGTGGCGTACCCGACCACCACGTTGCCGCCAGCACGCACGAAATCGGCGATGCGGCGCACGTCCCGTTCGGAGAGCACCAGCACGGTGGGCAGGATGATGGTCTTGTACCCGCTCCAGTCATAGGCGAGGGGGACCACGTCGGCGCGGCGGCCGGCGTCGAGGAGCCCCCGGTACCAGTCGCGCACGTCATGCCAGTGGCTGAGCTTCATGCTGGGCAGCGTCTGGGAGCGGGTGGCCCACTCGGATTCGGCACTGAACAGGATGGCTGTGCTGGCACGCCTGAGTTCGGTGCCCTGCACGCCGGCCCGGAAGAGGGTCTCCAACGCCTCGCCGAGTTCGCATACGCCGCGGAACACCTTGGAGTCGGCACCGGCGTGGGGAACCATGGCGGAGTGGAACGCCTCGGCGCCCGAGGAGGACTGCCGCCATTGGAAGAAGTTGATGGCGTCGGCGCCCATGGCCACATGGGCCAGACTGTCGCGCACGAGCTCGCCGGCGCGCTTGCGCGTGTTGAGCGGCTTCCATTGGACCGCGGAGGTGGAGTGCTCCATCACGTACCACGGCCTGCCGTCGGAGAGCGAGTCCATGAGCGCATCCGAGCAGGCTAGCTCGTCCAGGTGGGATTCGCCCTCGTGGAAGTAGTGGTCGTTGGATACGAAGTCGACCTCTCGGGCCCACTGTGCATAGTCCATCGTGCACTGGTCGGTGGAGACCATGAAGTTCGTGGTGAACGGCTTATCGGGGCAGATCGCCTCGATCGCGTCGCGTTCGGCCTTGTAGAAGTCGAGGAGCATGTCGTTGCCGAAGCGCTCGAAATCGAGCTGTTGGGGCGGGTTGACCATCGCGTCGCCACCCATGTGGCGTGGCAGCAGCACCTCGTCGAACGAGTTGACGTGCTGGGACCAGAAGGCCGTGCCCCAAGCCTCGTTGAGCGCCTCGATAGTGCCGTATTTCCGCTCGCACCACAGACGGAAGGCCTTCAGCGCGTCATCGGAGTAGTCGTACCGGTTGTTCCAGCCGTACTCGTTGCCCATATGCCATGCGGTGACGGTCGGGTTGTCCCGGTAGTGCTCGGCGAGCCTGCGGCACAGGTCCAGCGCGTACTGCCTGAACACCGGGCTGGTGGGACGCCAGCTCTGGCGGGAGCCCGCATTGACCACATGCCCGTATTTGTCGATCGGCAGGACTTCGGGGTGCGTCTCGTACAGCCACAGGGGCGCGGCGGCGGTGGCCGACGCGAGGTCCACGGCGATGCCGGCCGCGCCGAGCCGGTCAATGACCGAATCCAGCCAGTCAAACGTGAACTCGCCTTCGCGCGGTTCGATCCTATCCCAGCTGAAGATCGCCAACGCCACCGTGTTCACCTTGGCCTCGCGCATGAGACGAATGTCCTCGGCGACCATCTCGTCCGGCCACTGGTCCGGATTGTAATCACCACCGAACGCGATGCCGCGCCCCGACTCCGTCAACAGAGCCGGCCATCTGAACGGCCTACGAGCAGTCATATCGATCAAATCCTTATTGTCTACCGGCTCGTGGCCGGTGTGGGTTTGCGTTTTACGCACCCGGCTGGGCGTCTACGAAGCGTCCCTCATCAGTTTCCCTGGCTCCCTCTTGAGGGGAGCTGTCGTCGCAGGCGACTGAGGAGAGCCTGCTGCGGGAAGCCCGCCTACGCGGGGCCTATTCCTTGACTGCGCCTGCGGCGAGGCCGGACTGCCAGTACTTCTGCAGGCACAGGAACGCGATGACCAGCGGGATGATCGTGATCAGCGAGCCCGTGATCACCAGGTTCTGAATCGCCTGACCACCAGCAGTGCTGGCCTGGTCCTTCCACTGGTTCAGACCGATGGTCAGCGGATACCAGTCCGCGTCCTTCAACATGATCAACGGCAGGAAGTAGTTGTTCCACGTCGCCACAATCGTGAACAGGGCCGTCGTGACGATACCCGGAGCCAGCAGAGGCAGCGAGATCTGGAAGAAGGTGCGGAACTCTCCGGCGCCATCCACACGGGCGGCCTCGAGAAGCTCATCCGGCACGGCCTGGTCGGAGAAGATCCACATCAGGTACAAGCCGAACGTGGAGACCAGCGAGGGGATGATCATGGCCCACGGCGTGTTGGTTAGATTCAGCTTGGCAAACAGGAGGAACTGCGGCACGGCCAGGGCGATGCCCGGCACCGAGATGGCGCCGATGATGATGGCGAACACGGCCTTGCGGCCGGGGAAGCGGAACTTGGCCAGCGCGTAGCCGCCCATGATCGCCAGCAGGGTGGCACCGCCGGCGCCCACCACCACGTACAGGATCGTGTTGATGAGCCAACGGCCGAAGATCCCGTCCTGGTAGGTAAACACCGTCACGATGTTGTCCCACAGTGCGAACGACTTGCCGAAGCCCAGGCCGAACGTCGAGGTGAAGTCCGCCTGCGTCTTGGTCGCGTTGATCATCAGATACACAAACGGGAACAGGCAGTACACGGCGAAAATCGCGCACAACACCGTCATCAGGGTCGAACGGCGGGGATTGTTCACGTTCGCGAACCCGGCCTTCGCGCTCCTCTTGCGCTCCGCCTTCTCGTCGGCGGCAATCCGCCTCTGACGCTCCCTCTCCGCCTTTTTCGCGGCCTTCTCCTGGGCCCTCAACTCCGCATCCGTCAAACGGGCGGGTGCGCCCGTAGTCGCAGCACTCATCACACACGCTCCTTCACCATCGCACGAACAACCTTGACCATCGCAACCGGAACAGCCATGCACATCATCACTTCATCTGCTCCTTCATGCTGTTCAGCTGCACCGCATACGCGATGCCCATCGTGATGACCGCCATGGTGATCGCCAGGGCCGCCGCGTAGTTCGACTGGTTACCGGTGAAGCTCAGGTTGTAGGCGTACATGTTTGGCGTGTAGTACGTCGTGATCGCGTTGCCCGGCACCATGTTCTGCAAAATGCTCGGCTCGTTGAACAACTGGAACGAACCGATGATCGAGAAGATCACCGTGATCGCCAAGGAACCCTTGAGCTCCGGCAGCTTGATGCTCTTGACGATTTGCCACTCCGACGCGCCATCAATCGACGCCGCCTCGTACAGGCTGTGCGGGATCGTGGACAGCGAGCTGTAGAAGATCAGCATGTTGTAGCCCGTGAACTCCCATGTGTTGATGTTGCCGATCGAGGCGAGCAGCACGCTGGGCTTGAGCACGTCGATGTCGGTGCCGAGGAAGTCGTTCAGGGAACCCACCAGACCGTACTTCGCGCCGTACACGAAGCCCCAAATCATGGTGGACACCACGGCCGGCACCGCGTAGGGCAGGAACGTGGAGATGCGGAAGAACTTCGTGCCATGCAGCTTCATCGAATCCAGGGCCAGCGCCATCGCCGCCGCCAGGAACAGCATGATCGGCACCTGCACCACCGTGAACAAAGCCACGCGTCCCACCGAACTCCAGAACTGCTGATCCACGAACAGGCGGGTATAGTTTTCGACCCCGACGAATTTCGTGCCGCCCACCATCTGCTTCTTGAAGAACGAGATATAGATGGCGTACACGATCGGCACGATGAACACGAACACGAACACCACCGCGAATGGCCACATGAACTTCCAGCCACGCCAATCCGCCTTATGCTTGTTCACTCGCGCCTCGGATGTGTGACTGGCCGCCAATTCGGGCAGAAGGCCCGTTGCGGACTGCGGCCGAAGACCGGGAACCACTGTTTGTTCGGACATAATCGATGTTTTCCTTACAACATTCTTGTCGCAACCCGGCCCATTCGACGTTCCGGGCATGGTGAAGGCGGGGACACTGGGGAGCATCCCCGCCTTCGATTGGACGGCGGCCGAGCGAGAGGAGATGGGCCCGACCGCGGGCCTTGTGCGCGAATCTGCCGTCAGGGCAGACGCTGGGATGAGGGAAGGACCGGGCCGCTACGAATCTGCGACCCGCACCATGGAACCGCCCTACTTGACGGTGACGGTGTATCCCTGATCCTTGCCCTGCTGGGCGAGCTTGTCACCGTAGTTCTTCAGCGCCTGCTCGAGGGTGATCTCCTTGGAGTAGGCCTTGGAGACCTCGTCACCGTACGCGGACTGGGCGAACGGGTTGTACGGCAGGTACTGGAACTTCTCGGTCGGGCGCTGGGCAGCCGCGGAGAGCACCTCGTTCACGTTCTGGCCACCGAAGTAGTCGTTGGTCTTCTTGTTGGCCTCGGTGGTCGGATCGACGAAGGAATCGGACTGGAGGATCTTCTTCAGGGACGGGAAGGTACCGGTGTCGGCCATGGTCTGGGCGCCCTCGCCGTGGGTCAGGTACTCGACGAGCTTGTAGGCGGCGGCCTGGTTCTTGGAGAGCTTGACGACCGCGAGCGCGGAGCCGCCGTCCTCGGCGGAGACCTCCTGGCCTTCCTCCCACTGCGGCAGCTGGGCGACGCGCCAGTTGCCGGCCTGGTCCGGTGCGCCGGACATGAGGTTGATCGGCATCCAGGCGCCGATGGTCAGGGAGGCGATGGTGCCGTCGTTGAGCTCGCGGTTCCAGTCGTCCGACCAGTTCGGGGTCTTGGTGTCCACGAGATCCTCGTCGATGAGCTTCTGGACGAACTTGATGTAGCGCTGCATGCCCTCGTCCTTAGTCATGTCGATGGTGATGTTCTCGCCATCAACGGTCCACGGCTTGGCTCCGGCCTGCCAGATCTGGGCGGTGAAGGGCTGGTAGTCGTTCGACGTGCCGGCCAGATTGGTGATGTAGGAGCCGGTGGCGCGAATCTTCTTGGCGGCCTCGTAGTAGTCGTCCCAAGTCTTGATGGACTCGCCGTCCACGCCGGCCTTGTCGAAGACGGCCTTGTTGTAGAAGAACATCTCGGGGCCGGAATCGATTGGCAGCGCGTACGGCTTGTTGTTGTACTGCAGCTTGTTCCACGGACCGGCGGCGAAATCGTCGGCCAGCTTGTCGGCACCGAACTGGCTCAGGTCCACCAGACCGTCCGTAACGGCGAACTGGGTGACGGTCGGGTCCTCAAGCATGACGACGTCCGGGGCGCCGTTGCCTGCGGCGATCGCGTTGGACAGTGCGGTGGAGGTCTTCTCGGCCGTACCGGTGTTGTTGAACTTGACGGTGATGCCGGGGTTGGCCTTCTCGAAGTCGGAGAGAATCGACTTCATCGAGTTGCCGGAATCCCAGCCCCAGAACACAAGCTCGGCCTTGTTGGCGTCACCCTGATTGGCGGTGGCGTCGCCGTCATTGCCGCTTCCGCAGGCAGCGAGTCCGACGAGCGTTGCCACGGCCGCGGCCGCCGCGATGGCCTTCTTGGTGTTGCGCATGTTGTCTCCTTCCGTATCGGCGGAACCGTTCTCCCACCCCACCGGGTCTTTCCCAGAGGACCGGCCGTGCCGGACGCGATGCGGAGCAAGGGCACGGCAACGGCCTGCTTCGCACACGGTGAGCGAATGATCCTCCAATCGCCTTCCTTGGGTGTTTTCCTTGGTACACCCGTGTACCAACACTGACAATGATACACCTGTGTACCTGTTTGTCAAAGTCACTGCTAGGGTGCCGCATCCGGCGTGTCGTGTGGAATCCGCGCACACTCCGCGAAACCGGTCGCCTAATATGGGCACGTATCCCCCATAGCTGCGTTGAGAGGAAGAAAGCATATGGCGGGGCTGTTTCGGACTGCCACACATCAGCGGAATCCTTTGGGAACGACCATACGCACCCAAGGGTCGGGCAAGTACACCTTCGGCCTGGCGCTGAGCGCGGGCCTTGCGGGTCTGTTATACGGGTACGACACGGTTTCCATTTCCGGCGCCATCGAATTCCTGCGGGCCAAATACGGACTCGACACTCTGATGGAAGGCTTCGTGATCTCCTCCATCATGCTTGGCGCCGTCATCGGCGCGGCGACCGCCGGTTTTCTGTCCGACAAGTTCGGCCGACGGCGCATCCTCATCATCGGAGGCGCGTTCTTCTTCGTCGCGGCGATCTGGAGCGCGCTGACCGTCGGCCCCATCGACCTGATCGCGGCGCGTATGGTCGGCGGCTACGGCATCGGCCTGACCGCGGCGCTGGCCGTCACCTATATCACCGAATCGGCGCCGACCAACATCCGCGGACTGCTTTCCTTCTCCTATCAGATGCTCGCGGTATGCGGCATCTTCCTGACCAACGTCATCAACTACATCATCGCCTCCTATGGCACGAACGACTGGGATGTCGACACCGGATGGCGTTGGATGCTCGGGCTCGGCGCGATTCCGGCGGCCGCATTCCTGCTGGCGATGATGGCCGCCCCGGAAAGCCCGCGCTTCCTCATCCAAGCAGGCAAGACCAATGAGGGATTCACGGTGCTCGAGCACATTCTCGGCACCGAACGGGCACGGCTGCGCACCGACGACATCAGCGCGTCGGTCAAGCTCGAGAACGAGATGTCCCACGAATTCCATGATCTGTTCCGTCCCGGACTGCTCAAGGCGCTGGGCATCGGCATCTTCCTCGCCGTGGCCAACCAGTTCGTCGGCATGAACGCCATCTCCTATTACGGCCCGGTGATGTTCGCGGACATGGGATTCGGCGGCGACACCGAATTCCTCGCGGCCGCGAGCGTGGGCGGCGTGGAACTGGTCGCCACGGTCATCGGCATGTACCTCATCGACACATTCGGACGCAAGCGGCTTATGGAAGTGGGCGCCAGCCTGATGTGCCTGTTCGCGCTGTGCATATCCGCCTCCTATCTGGCCGGCAGGCCGCTGCTCACGCTCATCTTCGTGATGGCGTTCACCGCATCGTTCGCGTTCTCGATGGGACCAATCCCGTGGATCGTCATCCCGGAGCTGTTCCCCACCTATCTGCGTGGCCGCGCCACCGGCCTGTGCGTGATGTGCCTGTTGTTCGCCAACTGGGTCATCGCCCAGTTCACGCCGATGATGCTCGATGGACTGGGCGGCGGCGTCTCGTTCGCGATCTTCGGCGCTTTTGATCTGATGTGCCTGTTCGGCATCGTCCTACTGGTGCCGGAGACGATGGGGCGCACGCTCGAGGAAATCGAGCATCTCTGGCAACCGAAAACGGAGTTGGCCTCGGCGCGGTACGCTCTCAGTTCGGCCGGCGCGAACATCCGTCACGCCGAGGCGACGCTGCGGCGCATCGAAAACGAACGTGTGCAGGCCATGGGCATCATGACCGCCGCACAGCATGCGCGCATCGCGGCGCAGCAGAAGATCTTCGACATCGAGACTGCGGCGCGGCAGGCCGAGGCGCAGTCTGAGGCCGAGGGGGCGAAAGCTCAGGCTGAGGCCGAGGGGGCGAAAGCGCAGGCTGAGGCCGAGGGGGCGAAAGCGCAGGCTGAGGCCGAGGGGGCGAAAGCGCAGGCTGAGGCCGAGGGGGCACAAGCCGAGTCCCAAGCGAAGGCTCAGGCCAAGGAGGCGCGGCTCGAAGCCAAGCGGAATCAACGGACCAAGGCTGTCCGCGCGCGGTCAGCCGAGCCTCAGACCGAACTCCAAACCGTGCGGCAGGGCGTGCGGCAAATGGCACGACAGGCCATCGCCGGCGTACGCACGACGGGTGCCGACGCCACGGACGCCCTGACTGCGGCGGAACACTCGCCCAACGGCGTACGGTTCGCGCAATCCGCGCAGTCCACGCAATACCCGTCCGACGACACCGCATTATCCGCACACGAGCGTTCGGCAGCGGGCATGGCACAGTCCTCGACATCCGGAAACTCCATGGATTCCGCAGATTCCCTTGATTCCGCGATTGCCAAGACATCCGCGGAATCGGCCGCGCACACTGCGGCAATCGAGGAGGCTGCGGCGCGCGCGGCGGTCGATGCTCTTGCCGATACACTGCCCGATGACCTGTCCATGTTCCTCAAGCGGTCGAGCACGCGTCTCCCCGCGAGCGAGACCTACAGCATTGCCGGCACCGACAGCACCGGCGACGTCGACAATTCCAGCGGTGTCTCCGAGCTTGGCGTCTCTAACCGCGATGCCAACCGCAATACCGATCTCGATGCCATGCTCGATGCCGCCGTCACCCGGCCTGCCGACGTTACACGACGGACCTCGATATCGTCGGTCGAACGTTCCCAGGATATCGATTCAACGCGCGGCGTACTGCTACCTACCGGCGACAGCGCCTATGACGGACAGTCCTATTCCGAGACGAAGGACGACCGCGAAGCCCGCGCCATCGATGCGGCCCTTGACTCGCTGGATGCGCTCATCAAGGCATAGGCGGCCATTAAAGAAGCCCCGATACCCACATGGTATCGGGGCTTCCGTCTTTTCCGCATCCCAGACACAGGCATCCGATACCGGAACACTGCATCGGGGAGCCCGAACGGTTAGTGAACCGCCTGCGTAGAAGGCCTTACGAGGTCACATCTGCAGCACGCGGTCGGCTATACGCATGGCGGACTCGCGGTGGGAGACGAGGACCACGGCCGCGCCGGAATCGCCACCTGCTCCGCCATCAGCCAGCGCATGAATTGACCGCAGGATGATGGCCTCGTTGAGCGCGTCAAGACGGCTCGTCGGCTCGTCGAAGAGCACGAGGTCGGCGTGACGCAGGAACACGCGAGCCAGTCCGATGCGTTGGCGTTCACCCTCGGACAGCCGGTCGCCGAGCTCGCCCACCTGGGTGTCGAGACCATCCGGCAGGGAATCGACGAGGTCAAGCACCGAGGCCTTGGCAAGGGCCTCGCGCAACACGCCGTCATCCACGCCCCGCTCGATCTGCTGTTCCGGCAACGCGATGAGCAGGTTGTCGCGGATCGTACCGTCGAACAGGTGCGTCTCCTGACTCATCATCGCCTGCATATGGCGGCGATGGTGGGCATCGACTTCGGGCAGCGGCGTGCCGGAGAGCAATACCCGGCCGCGCTGCGGGTCCCAGTAGCGCATAAGCAGTTTAAGCGTCGTGGACTTGCCTCGGCCGGACGGTCCCTGAATACCAAGCACGCCGTGACGCGGGATGTCCAGCGCGAAGTCGTCAAGGATGGCGGTGCTGGAAGCAGCGGTCCTCGCCGCCTCAGCATCACGCGGCGAGGCAACCGAAGCAGCATCCGGCCTCGGATACGCGAAGGTGACATGATCCAGCGTCATGCCCTCGTATCGAGGAGTGGCGGTACCGGTTTCGACCACGGCCGGAGCCTCGTCCATGATGCCGAACAGGCGGCGCGCGGCGGCGAACGTCTGCGTGAGGTTCGCCGGCAACGCGCTCAGAGCCAGCGTCGGGCCGAAGGAGCTGACGAACAGCACGAATGCGGCGGTCAACGCGGGGATACGGTGCGGGTCAGCGGAGGCCAGCCCAATCACCACGGCCACGGCGATGGCGGTAAGCAGGAACACCAGCAGTCCGCCGATGCCGGCGAACCTGCCGTTCACACGGCTCAGCTTGGCGTGGTCACGCCACAGAGCGCGCGTGCGCTCCTCGATGGCCTGCGCGCGCTCCTCGCCGCGACCGAATCGGATGATCTCGTCCAGACCGCGCATGTCGTCGAGCATCACGTTGTCCAGCTGACCAGCCGCACCGCGGATGACCGGGCCCAGATTGTGCACACCGGTGGCGAAGAACCGCGGGATGACCACGCCGATGATCAGATGGGACGCGATGAGCATCAGGGCCATCCACGGATTGAGCGTGGCGATGACGATGGCGTACACCACGGTGGTGGTCACGGCGATGACGACCGGGCTGATGGTGTGCGCGAAGAAGATCTCCAACAGCTCCACGTCAGTGGTGAGCATGGCGATAAGGTCGCCCTTGCCCTTGCCGGCGAGCTTGGCCGGAGCGAGTCGCCGCAATGCCGCAAAAGCCTTGGAACGGAAGAGCGCGAGCAGGTGGAAGGCCACGTTGTGGTTGAGGTACTGCTCCACGTATCGGGTGATGCCGCGCAGCAGCGCACAGACGATCATGCCTCCCACGGCCGGGCCCACGCCCATGCCCCACACCGGATTGCCGGCGAGCGCGAATCCCGCGATGATGCCGAACACCGGCAGGAATGTGGCCGCAAGATGGCCGATGGAGCCGGAGACGGAGGCCGCCGCCATCAGTCTGGCCAGCGGCGTGGCCTCCTTGAGGAGCCTGCCGACCACCTGAGTGGTGGTCAGCGCAGACGGATTCGCCGCCGAAGTGGGTTCGGGCCGCTCGACAGTAGGGGCCGCGTCCGCGTCCTGCGACGGGGCTTGAGCCGGCTGGGAGGCGACGGGCGACTGCGAGCCTGCACCCACGAACGCGGGCATGTGGCCAGAGTCCACAGCCACGGCCGCATGGCCGGATTCCGCAGCGACGACCGAGGCGGAGGACGGCCGGAGGACATGACCGGAACCGTCATCCGTGCCGAGGCGATCCTGCGAATCCGTAGCATGGCTTCCGATCGCATTGGCGTCGGCGGTGTCGAGGCCGGGGATGCGTCGGTCGTCGGCGAACCGTTCGATGTCGGCCTGCGTGGCGTACAACTTGGCGTACGCGCCGCCGGCGGCCATGAGCTCGGCATGCGTGCCGGTCTCAACCGAACGCCCGTGCTCGAGCACCACCACCTGATCGGCATGCTCCGCATTGGCCATGCGATGGGTGATCATGATGACGGTCTTGCCGTGTCGTTGCGCCAGTTCGCGGATGGTATCGAGAATCATCGCCTCGGATTCGACGTCCACGCTGCTGGTGGCTTCGTCGAACACGAACACCGGGGAATCGTGCAGCAGCGCGCGGGCGATGGCAATGCGCTGTCGTTGCCCACCGGACAGATTGGCGGCATCCGGTTCGATAGTCATGTCGAGGCCGGCCGGCTGCAAGCGCACGAAGTCGGCGATGCGGGCCTGTTCGAGCGCGGCCCACAGACGGTCATCAAGCGCGGACGTTGTGGCATCACCGGCAGGCAGTGCCATAAGCAGGTTCTCGCGCAACGTGCCGGCGAACAGGTGGCTGCGGGCGCCAATCAACGTGACGGATTGCGCCAGCGTCTCCCCCGACAGCTCGGACACCTCCACGCCGCCCAATGCGAGCGAACCGTGGTAGCCGATGAGTGAGCCGGCAAGCAGCGCGGCGGCAGTGGATTTGCCGGAGCCGGAGACGCCGACGATGGCGGTGAACCGACCGGGACGCGCGGTGAACGTGATGTCGGCAAGGGCCGGTGATGTGGCGGGTGCAACGGACGCGGCTGACTCGGGCTCACCGGAGCCATTGTTATTGGCGCTTGCCGCCGTATCGGCATCACGCTTGGCCCCGGTTCCAGCGCCGGAATCGTATGAGAACCCGACGTGATCGAACGCGACGGTCAGGCCGTCTCCATCGCCATAGCCATCGCCATAGCCATCGCCATCATCGGCGTCGGCCGGCAACGTGGCGGTGCCGTGCGCGGGTTCGGGGGTGTCGAGCAGCGCGAAGATGCGCTTTGTGGAGGTCATGCCGTTCATCGCCACATGGAAGAACGAGCCAAGCTGGCGCATCGGGATGAAGAATTCGGCGGACAGCAGGATGATGAATAGCAGTCCGGTGAGGCTCAGCGGGAAGCCGGCGCCGAATGGCATCAGGTAGTGCAGGCCGTAGGCCACGTACGCGAGCGGGCCGTTCAGGTCGGCGGCCCACATTATCGGCGACCAGACCGTGCCGGGCTGATACGTGCCGTTGGTGTGGGCGTACTGCCACAGGGCCACGCCGATGCCTGCCGCCGCGCCGCCGTACGCCACGACGTCCATGGCCGTGAGGGAGCGCAGCTGGATCTGCAGCACGCGCATGGTCATCACGCGGAAGCCTTCGGCCTTCCGGTCCATGTCGGCGGCCGCGCGGTCGTCGGCGTCGAAGTTCTTCAGGGTTTCCAGGCCCTGCAGATTGTCAAGGAAGGCGGCGCCCATGTCGGTGTAGCGGCCCCAGTATTTCTTGAAGGCGCGCGCGGCGGTCATCGAAACCATGCCGGTGACGATGATGATGAGCGGCGCACACAGCAGCATGGTCAGCGCGGAGGGCATGTTGATGGGCGCGATGACGACGAACAGCGTGATCGGCGCGAGAATCGCGTAGAAGAACTGCGGCAGGAACAGCTCGAAGAAGCTCTGAATCTGTTCGACGCCCTCACCGGCGGACTGGATCACGTCGGCGGTGGTCACGCTGGACTTGTAGGACGGCCCGAGTGCGATCATCTTGCGGTACAGTTTGGAGCGCAAAGCGAGTTTGACCCGCTCGGCGGCCTCGGTGCCGAGCCGCGCCGACCAGGTGGTGGCGACGTAGCGGACGAGTGCGCAGACGATGAGCATCGCCGCGTAGATCATGAGGTCGCCGGCCATCGGCGCGACGGCGGCGCCGGGCACATCGAACAGATTCGTCGGGCAGTCGGCCGGGGATGCGGCGTCACATGCGAACATGTGCGGATCTGCGGCGGTGAGCAGCCCCTGCAGCAGCATGACCACGCCCACCATGAAGCCGATATTGGCGAGCAGGCTGACCCACATCAGCGCCACTTTGCCGGCCACCAACCGGCCGATTCCCGGCGCGATCTGGAATAGTCGTTTGTCGAACATTGTTCCCCTCATCATGTCTGTGCCGACGCGCCCCGCGGCGCGCAATCCTATGCCACACTATGCGAAAGCCTCTTGGGCGCGCAAGGGCATTGCGCCAACAGCGCCATCGGATGCGTCCGATCGGCGTGACGCGATGTGTTCGTGGCATTTACCGCATTCAACTTGTTCGTAACGCCGTCACCTTGATATGCCACAGATACGCCGCACAGACTTGTCATATGAAAAACCGCCTGCGCAAGGCCACCATAAGCGATGGATTCACACAGGCGGTGACTAGTGGTCCGTCTCACAATTGTCTGAGTGGTTATCGACCCCTCTGGCGAAGGGCTGGCAGAAGCTGACTGGGGAAAGCGAGACAGCAGCCGAAGCTCTCAATTATTAGTTAGACAGACCGCTGGATGCCGCATGGGCACTATACGGGCGTTGCCCGAGCGCGGAGCACCGGCTCAGCGCTGCTTCTGCGCGGCGACCAGCGCTTCGGCTGCGGCCTTCGTGGCGATCGCGCGTTCCTTGGCACGACGGGCGCGGGCCAGCTCGGCCTCGGCCACCTTGATATCGGCCTCGGCCTGCTTGAGATCGGCAGTGGCGCGCACCACCTCAAGCTGCGCGTTGGACTGCTTCTCGTCCTTAGGCTTCCACAGTTCGGCGATCTCCTCGAGTGTCTTGTCCTTGGTCTCCGGCACGAAAGTGATCACGCCGACGAAGCAGATTAGGTTGGTGCATGCGAACACCAGGAAGGTGCCCATGCCGCCGATGCCGTTGATGAGCATCGGGGTGAACTGACCGATGGCCCAGTTGGTGGCCCACAGGAACACCGTGCAGATACCGGTGGCGCGTCCACGCAGGTAGGTCGGGAACAGCTCCGGAATCATGATCCACGGAATCGGGCCCATCGAGAACGCGAAGCAGGAGGTGAAGCACATCACGAAGATGAGCATGAGCAGCTGGTAGTTGTTCGCGTAGGAGAAGGAAATGCCAAGCGCGAACAGCACCATGAGGCCGGAGCCCACGGCCATGAGCTTCTTACGGCCGGCCGTATCGATGAGGTACATGCCTACCACGGTGAACACGAGTTCGATGCCACCCACGAGCGAAGAGGCCAGGAACTCGGTGTTGCCGCCGAAGCCCATGTGGGAGAACATGACCGGGCCATAGTAGGAGATGGCATTCATGCCGATGGCCTGGTTGAAGATAGCCAGGAAGATGCCGATGAGCAGCGCCTTGCGCAGGCCGGGCTTGAACAGATCGGAGAAGCTGGCGTTGGCCTCGCGCTCGGACTTGATCTGCAGCTGGATCTCCTCGACGTCGCGACGGGCCTTGTCCGAACCGTTGATGCGCTCGAGCACCTTGTAGCCCTCTTCGACGCGGCCGGCCTGCACGAGGAAGCGCGGCGACTCCGGGGAGAACCACAGCGCGACCACGAAGATGGCGGCCGGGATGGCGCCGATGCCCAGCATCCAGCGCCAGCCGAAGTCCACGCCCCAGTCATGGCTGCCGGAGGAGGCGATGAAGTAGTTGATGACGTTGGTCAGGAAGATGCCGGAGATCGTCAGCAGCTGGTAGGCGGAGGTCAGGGCGCCGCGGATGTTGGTCGGGGCGGACTCGGTGATGTACGTGACGGCGAGCGCCGCGGCCAGACCGATGCCGATGCCGCCGATCACACGGGCCAGAATCAGCGTGAACGGGCTGAACGTGAAGGCGCTCCACAACGCGGCCACGAAGAAGAACGCACCGCCGAACATGAGGATCTTGCGGCGGCCGTACTTGTCGGACAGGAAGCCGGAGAAGCCGGCGCCAATCACGCCGCCGATCATGATGGAGCTGATGACCAGGCCCTGCAGCGCCGGGCTCAGCGCGTACTTGGTCTGGAGGAAGTCGATGGCGCCGGAGATGGACACCGTGTCGTAGCCGTAGAGCAGACCGGCCAGACCTGCGCTCAGAGCCAGACCGACGATGTAGCGACCGGAACCGCGGCGCTGGTGGTCGTCCTCTTCTTCAACCGTTTGAACGGATTCACTTGTGGATGTCACTTGACTCACGGCAGTAACCTCGTGTCTCTTTCTTCCGTATTACTTCTCTTGCTTCTCTGACGTTCCTGTGGCATTCGTGACGCTTCGCCATGCCGCCCGATATCATCCGACACCGTCCATCACCACCGTCCGATGACATGGCGGACGGGCATGACGGATGGCATGACGGAGCCGTTCAGCGACGGGAAAGCACGGATGCATGCACCATATGGGCGCTAGATTGTTAGCGATAACATAATTGCCGAAGGATACTATATCGTCAACCAAACCCGAAAAAGCCCCCAACATGCGAGCACCCGAAAACTGTTGTCAAACTGTTATCCATGCCATTCGGACGCCTCGCGCGGACGCCGTTCTTCCTCGCCCGCCGCGGAATCAGCCTCAGCGTTGTCCCCCGACACCATCCCCGGCGATGTCCCATCATCGTCCCAGCACTACCACAACGACACCACCACGGCTGAATCCCCGACATCATCCCAGGGTCCACCCATTTCGACGCCAGCCCCGCACCTCGTAGGGCAATCAACAAAGCCTTGTAGGCAATCGACAAAACCCATGCGCCAACTTCTCCACTCCCCACAACGCGAGCCACGCTACGGCAGCGTAACCTCGGTGACAGCATGGCCGGAAACGTCAATCCCGCGACAGCATCGACGCGCTGGCCATCAGACAGGACATCAAGACGTCAGTCAGCCGCACGCCACTTACGTCACGAAGGAACATGCCGCATATGCTTACCGAATACACCACGCCGGGCGAGTCCATCCAGCTGCGCGACGATCAGACCATCTATTCACTGCTCACCGACCGACTGGAGCGCACCGGCGCCTCCACGGTGATCGCCGCCAAGAAGCTCGGCCCCGGCCATTGGCAGGACGTGACCACCGGGGAGTTCCACAAACTCGTCGTCTCCGCCGCGAAGGGCCTGATCGCCCTCGGCATCCGCAAGGGCGACGCCGTGACGATCTTCTCCTCCACCCGCCTCGAATGGGGCGTGCTGGACTTCGCGCTGGCCGCGGTGGGCGCAGTGAGCGTGCCGATCTACGACACCGACTCCGCATCGCAGGCACAGCGCATCATGAACGATTCCGACGTGAAACTGGCCTTCGCTGACAATCGCGAGCGCTACGACCGTCTCGACTCGGTCAAGGACAACTGCCCGGCCCTGCGTCAGATCCTCATGATCGAAGGCAACGCACTGGGCGCGCTGGAGGGCCTCGGCGTGGCCGTCTCGGACGAGGAGCTGGAGGAGCGCGCGGCCACCGTCACCACCGACGACCTCGCCACCATCGTGTACACGTCCGGTTCCACCGGCAATCCGAAGGGCGTGGAGCTGACGCACCGCAATTTCGTGTCCATCACGCTGGCGGCCTCGCAGGCGTTGCACCAGATGGTCCTCGACGACCATCCGCGCCTGCTGCTGTTCCTGCCGCTCGCTCACTGCTTCGCGCGCTTCATCCAGTACGCCTCCATCGCCTCGGACGACGGCGTGGTCGGCTATCTGCCTGACACCAAGTCGCTGTTGCCGGACCTGCGTTCCTTCGAGCCGACGTACCTGCTCGGCGTGCCGCGCGTGTTCGAGAAGGTTTACAACGCCGCCTCGCACAAGGCGGGCGCAGGCTGGAAGGGCCGGCTGTTCCTCAAGGCCGCCGAGGCGGCGCGCATCTGGAGCCGCAAGGAGCAGGCCGGCATGAAGCACACGCTCGGCGAAATCGCCGAACACGCCCGTTACGACGCCCTCGTCTACCGCACGGTGCGCGGCGCACTGGGTCCGCGCATCAAGTACGTGGCCTGCGGCGGCGCCCCGCTGTCGCTGGATCTGGCGCATTTCTACAACGGCATCGGGCTGCCGATGATCCAGGGCTACGGCATGACCGAAACGGCCGCCCCGTTCGCCGCCACCCGCGTGGACGACAACGTGATCGGCACGGTCGGTCAGCCCGCGCCCGGCTCCTCGGTGCGCATCTCGGACGACGGTGAGCTGCAGGTCAAGGGCCCGAACGTCTTCCGCGGCTACCACAACCTGCCGGAGAAGACCGCCGAGGCGTTCACCGCCGACGGTTGGCTGCGCACCGGCGATCTGGCGGAGATCGACGACGCGGGCCGCATCATCATCACCGGCCGTATCAAGGACATCATCATCACCGCCGGCGGCAAGAACGTCTCCCCCATCCCGCTGGAGGAGGAGATCGCCAAGTGCCCGATTGTGGAGCACTGCGTGGTGGTGGGTGACCGCCGCCCGTTCATCGGCGCGCTGGTCACGCTCGACCCGGAGTCGCTGGCCGTCTGGCTGCCCGCCCACGGGCTGTCGTCCGAGACGCCGGTGGACCGGCTCGCGGCGAACGCGGCGGTGCGCGAGGAGATCCAGCAGTATGTGGACAAGGCGAACGCCACGGTCTCCCGCGCCGAATCCGTACGCAAGTTCGTGGTGCTTGACGACCGGTTCACGCAGGAGAACAAGTGCCTGACGCCCTCGCTCAAGGTGGTGCGCCCCGCTGTCAACCGCGTATTCGCCGACGTGATCGACAGCGAAATCTACAACGGCAAGCACTGAGCGGAGAACGACCGCCATATCGAGGGTTCCTTGAGACAGCACGACGATGATACCCTTCAATCGAAATCATACCGGCTCGAAGGGCATCATCGTTTTGTCGTGCGGGTACTTAAACGCGGTTGCGCTCTGAGGCTGTATCTGTGAGGCCACGTCTCCCGTCGCTCTACAGCCCGACGTCGTACACCTCTTACCGTTACATGGGTTCGGTACAGTGGCGGCATCGGCAGCCAATCATGCGTCACAGGTTTCCCGTGATGCCATAATCCACTTGGCCGGCATCTTGCTCGGTCGGCGACCGACTTGCCTGACCACGGAAGGATGCACTCATGACCGTTCAACGACCGTTGATCGCGGTGACGCCGCTGATGGATTACGGGCGCGACAGCCTGTGGATGCTGCCCGGCTATATGGACGCGGTGATGCGGGCCGGCGGCACCCCTGTCATGCTGCCGTTGACGGACAATCCGAGCATCATCGCGCAATGCGCACAGCGGTTCGATGCATTCCTGTTCACCGGCGGCCCGGACGTGGGACCATGCGCGAGGCCGGACATGTCGCTGTACAAGACGCCGGATGCGGGAATGGACGTGTCGCCGAATGCCGGGTCAGCCGCAACAGCACAAGCCAAGCTGGAGAAAGAATCGCCGGCGCTGCCACCAGATTCGGCATCTTCCCCGTCACTTTCGACACGGTCCGTCGTCCCGGAGGACAGCTCCCCCGCGCGCGCGTCGAATATCACCAACGGCGATGGCGATGCGAGCATCGCAGACGCCGGCGCTACCGGCCGAAGCGAGGTGTTAAGTCCGGAGCGTGACAGGATGGAGTCTCGGCTGCTAGCCGAGGTGATAGCGGCGGATAAGCCGATCTTGGGAATCTGCCGCGGCATCCAGCTTATTAATGCATGCCTCGGCGGCACGTTATGGCAGGATCTGCCGACCGAGCATCCCAGCGATATCGAGCATCATATGAAACCGCCATACGATGCGTTCGGTCATACGGTTTCCCTGGCGCCGGGCACGCCACTGGCCGGACTGTTCGCCGGACAGTCCGAGATCGCCGTAAACAGCTACCACCATCAGGCTGTGCGCGAACCCGCACCAGACCTTGAGGTCATGGCTACAGCGCCCGACGGCGTGATTGAGGCAATATGGCGTCCGGCCAGCCGATTCCTCTGGGCCGTCCAATGGCATCCCGAATTCCTGTATCGCGTGGACCCGCGTTCCCAGGCCATATTCGACACGTTCGTGGAGAGCTGCCGGCAGTAATTCGGTATCATTCGCCTGCAATACCGTCGCATTGCACGCTTGCAGTGTGCTCCATAGCGCTGCATGTTGCCACGATTCGCATGTGGATCGATACAAACGATAATCGTGTACATATAGTGTTGCCACGATTCATGAATTCCACCCCTTTTCCGCAAATCGTGGCAACGCCCGTTTGGGGCTCGCACAGACCACACCTTAACAATGGCGGAATCATGCGGTTTTGAATTTCGCGTTCTTGCCACAATCACCACAGCAAACGATTGCAACCCGTATCGGGGCATGTTCGCTTGCCACGATTTTCAAAAAAGAACCAAAATCATAAATGGGGACAACGAGATTTGTCCCCATAGCCCAAGATGCATCTCACGGAGGAATCGGGACAAATGCGAACCGCTTCACACAGGTCAGGCTCGAATTCACAACTCGTAAGTCAACGTCATCATCGTTGCGATTGCCTTGCATTGGTCAGTCTTGAGTGGAAGCTTGAACAGGACCGAATGCGAATCCGAACAGATTGGTTCGCAGACGGAGCACACACGACATGAGCGGAAAACAATAGGAACCACATAGCAACAGGGGCCGCCCCGGTTTCCCGGAACGGCCCCTTTCATGCGATGTTCGACGCTCTGAATCGATTGATCGGAGACAGCCTGCCGACACTAATCGACCTGCACAAGCCGAAAAGCTTGGGAGACGTAGACGCACAGGCATACGTATACGTCGAGTCTCCCGTTGTGCTCGTGCATGGCCCCTGAAGGCTACCGGCCTCTCACGTCGCTACTGCCACTAACAGTCCCTCTGCGCTGGGCCGGTAGCTTCACGGCTCAGCGCAGAAAGCGCTCAGTCAATCAGTGACGGTTGTCGAGACGGTGCACCATCTCGGACAGCTCCAGCTCCTTCTCGAACTGGCGGGCGGTGGTGTTCTCGTCGATGACGGCGAGCTCGACACCGGCGATGCGAGCGAAGTCCTCCCAAGCCTCACGACCGACGGAGGTGGTCATGCAGGTGTGGTGGGAGCCGCCGGCGGTGATCCAGCACTGGACGGCGGTCTTCAGGGACGGCTTCGGCTGCCAGACGGCGCGGGCGCACGGAAGCTCCTTGAGGGAGCCCTGCGGCTCGACGACGTCCACGACGTCCATGAGCAGGCGGAAGCGCTCGCGCACGTCGGACATGGAGACGACGACCGCGTCCTTCTTCGGCTTGCCGGAGAAGACCAGACGGACCGGGTCGGCCTTGCCGCCGATGCCCAGCGGGTGAATCTCCAGCTTCGGCTTGGCGATGGTGCCGATGGACGGGGAGACCTCGAGCATGTGGGAGCCCATGTCGAGCTCGTCGCCCTCGGTGAAGTTGTAGGAGTAGTCCTCCATCAGGGAGGCGCCACCCTCAAGGCCGTAGCCCATGACGGCACCGATGCGCACAAGCACAGCGGTCTTCCAGTCACCCTCGGCGGAGAAGCCCCAGCCGTACTCGGACGGGAAGCGCTGCGGGCCGACGCCCGGCAGCTGCGGGAGGGCGCCGAGGTCCTCGAAGTTGTCAACGCCGGCGGTGCAGCCGTTGGCGCGCATCATGTTGACCATCGCGGCCTCTTCCTTGGCGGCGATGAACAGGGAGTCGTACTTGGCGTCCAGCAGGGCCGGATCGACATCGTACTTGGCCTTGTAGTCCTCGATGATCTCCTTGACCTGATCGTCCTTGACGGCCTCGTACGCGGCGACGAGCTCGTTGACGGCCCAGGTGTTGATGGAGGCGCCGAAGACGCGCTCGGCCTCGGTCTTGTCGCCCTCGGTGACGGCGACGTTACGCATGTTGTCGCCCCAGCGCATGACCTTCATGTTGTTGGAGGCGTCCCAGCCGGCGCAGGCGCGGGCCCAGGTGCCGACCTTCTCGGCAACCTCGGGGTCGGTGTAGTGGCCAACGACGATCTTGCGCTTGATACCGAGGCGGGAGACGATGTAACCGAACTCACGGTCGCCGTGGGCGGCCTGGTTCAGGTTCATGAAGTCCATGTCGATGGTCTCCCACGGGATCTCCTTGTGGTGCTGGGTGGCCAGCTGCAGCAACGGCTTGGTCAGCACTTCGAGGCCACGAATCCACATCTTGGCCGGGGAGAAGGTGTGGCACCAGGTGATCACACCGATGACGTTCGGGTTGGCGGAGGCCTCGACCATGAACTCCTTGACGCCGTCGGAGGACTTCAGGGTGGGCTTGAGGACGATCTTCGCCGGAATCTTGCCGGTGTTGTTCAGGTAGTCGACCATTTCGGCGGAGTGGATGGCCACCTGACGCAGGGCCTCCTCACCGTACAGGTCCTGCGAACCGACGCCGAACCAGATTTCCTTGCCCTCGAAGGGGTTCTCCATAACCATGGGTTACTTCCTTTACTTCATTGTGATGGATGAATCACATTTTGGTCGACTTTGCAGTCGGACCAAAGTCTTTATTTGCTTATCAATCAGTGGGGCTCTCCCCACCCGCAGTCAAAGACAGCCTGCAGTTGGCCTTATATCAGCTCGCTGTCGCTCGCCTTCGCCTACAAACGCCTCTGGCGTTTGCTTTACGGTTCAGCCCCTCATCAGAGGGGGCCAAAAGGAAAGCCCTCAGTGCCGGCGCAGTCATCGCGTCAGCGACGGCTTGGCGTGTGTGTTCGCAAGGCGCACCGAGGGAAGGCGTGCGAAGGCACGTCGACCGAGGAGCAACGCCGCGGACACTCCGCCAAGTCAGTGCTGGCCGTAGACGTTCTGGTAGCGGTCGTTCAGCTTATCGATATCGGCCTGGTCGATCTCGATGATCTCGCCGAGCTGACGGGCGGCCCACATGGTGTGCGCGACCTCCTCGGTCATGGCGGCGGCCTTGACGGCACCCTCAGCGTCCTTGCCGATCGTGAACGGACCGTGGTTCTGCATGAGGACGGCCGGGGACTTCGGGTACTTCTTCAGGGTCTCGACGACGCCCTTGCCGATGGCCTCGGAGCCGATGAGACGGAACGGGCCGACCGGCACCGGGCCGCCGAACTCGTCGCCCATCATGGTCAGGCCGCAGGGGATGTTCTGACCGGTGGCGGCCCAAGCGGTGGCGTAGGTGGAGTGGGTGTGCACGACGCCGTACACGTCCGGCATGTTGCGGTAGATGTAGGCGTGAGAAGCGGTGTCGGAGGACGGGGCCTCGGAGCCATCGACCACGTTGCCCTCGAGGTCGCACACGACCATCGAGTTCGGGGTCAGGTTCTCGTAGCGCACGCCGGAGGGCTTGATCACCATCAGG
This sequence comes from Bifidobacterium sp. UTBIF-78, assembly GCF_006408945.1. Taxonomy (NCBI): domain Bacteria; kingdom Bacillati; phylum Actinomycetota; class Actinomycetes; order Bifidobacteriales; family Bifidobacteriaceae; genus Bifidobacterium; species Bifidobacterium sp. UTBIF-78. Next base: position 12,647 of record NZ_JFAO01000041.1, on the reverse strand, counting down.
TCGGCGGTGTGCAGACGCTGGGACACGTTGCCAGCGGTCCACACGACCAGGTTCCACTTGATGAGCTGCTGGTGCAGGTTGGAGACGACCTCGCGAACCTGCTTGACCTCGGCGCGAACCTCGGGACCGTAATCAGCCAAAGTTGCCATTGTTGGTTTTCCTTTCCACTGTCATGGATGGACGTTTGCTTCAAATACTGTTTTGGGTCTCTCCTCCGGCCGCCTCCCTTAGAAGGAGGCCGAAAGGAGAGAAGAAGACCTACTTGTCTTCGAGATCGATGGACTCGATGGCGGTGTGCTCGATGGGCAGGCCCTTCGAGAAGCGGGCGAAGAAGTCCTCGAAGCCGACCACGTCGGAGGCAACCGGAACCTCGGTGGTGGACTTGGCGTCCTTGAACACGCAACCGTCGAGGAAGTCGGCCAGGTTGGTGTGGTCCTCATTGGTGTTCCACAGGTAGTTGGCGAGCACGGCCATACCCCATGCACCACCCTCGGCAGCGGTGGACATGACCTTGATCGGGGTGTTGAACGCGGCGGCCAGAATGCTCTGCGCCACCTTCGGGGTGGTGAAGATGCCGCCGTGGCCCACCAGGGAGTCCACCTGAACGTGCTCCTGCTTGGTCATGACGTCCATGCCGATCTTGACCGGAGAGAACGCGGAGAACAGCTGGGCGCGCATGAAGTTGCCGAGGGTCATGTGGGCCTCGGGGCTGCGGGCGAACAGCGGACGGCCTTCCGGCAGACCGGCCAGGAACTCGCCGGAGCGGAACGGGTAGTTGAGCAGGCCGCCGCAGTTGGCGTCCACATCGTCGGCGATGGCGGCGCGGAACAGCGTGCCGTACAGGGTGCCGGCGTCCACCGGGGTGCCGATGGCCTTGGCGAACTCGCCGAACAGGCCGACCCACGCGTTGAGGTCGGAGGTGAAGTTGTTGGCGTGGCTCATACCGGCCAGATCACCGGCCGGCGTGGTGACGAGGTCAACCTCGGGGTGGAGGGCCCTGAGCTTGCGCTCGAGCACGACCATCGCGAAGATCGAGGTGCCGGCGGAGACGTTGCCGGTACGCACGCGCACGGAGTTGGTGGCCACCATGCCGGTGCCGGCGTCGCCTTCCGGCGGGGCGAGCACGATGCCGGGCTTCAGGGTGCCGGACGGATCGAGGAGCTTGGCGCCCTCCTCGGTCAGCTCACCGGCCGGGGTGCCGGCCACGAGCGGGGTGGGCAGCAGGTTCTCGAGCTTCCACGGCTGGGCCGCGACCTCGGGCAGGGCGTCGAACTTCTCGATGAACTCGGTCTCGTAGGTGTGGGTGGTCGGGTCGATCGGGAACATACCGGAGGCATCGCCCACGCCGAGGACCTTCTTGCCGGTGAGCTTCCAGTGCACGTAACCGGCCAGCGTGGTGAAGTACGCCACCTTGGAGACGTGCTCCTCCTTGTTGAGCACGGCCTGATACAGGTGGGCGATGGACCAGCGCTCGGGGATGTTGTACTGGAACAGCTCGGAAAGCTTCTGGTGCGCTTCGGAGGTGTTGGTGTTCTGCCAGGTGCGGAACGGCACGAGCAGCTCGCCGTTCTCATCGAAGGCCAGATAGCCGTGCATCATGGCGGAGAAGCCGATGTGACCGATGTGGGTCAGCTTCTCACCGTAGGCGGTCTCCACATCATTGGCCATGGAGGCGTAGGCGGACTGCAGACCGCCCCAGATCTCCTCGGTGGAGTAGCTCCACAGGCCGTCCTCCAGATGGGAGGCCCAGCTGTAGTCGCCGGAGGCGATGGTGCGGAAGTCGTCGTCGATGAGGACGGCCTTGATGCGGGTGGAGCCGAATTCGATGCCGAGCGTGGTCTTGCCCGCGCGGATCTTCTCGGCGATGGTCGCGACCTGTTCGGCCGCGTTGTCGATTGCTGCCATATCTATCCTTTGCCTCGGAACGCCTGGGCGCAAACCCCCTCTTTGGGGTGGCTGTTAGCGCTCACAATTTCCACAAGCCATTGTACCGATAACCCGCATTCGACACAACTTATACCGTGTCACGAAAGATAACGGTTCGATAACAGGGATGTTCGACTGCCGGGTTTCGGCGCCAAACTGCCATTCCCAACGCGGTTCCAACGCCACACTGCCGGATTCCGATTCCGGATCCTGATTCCGGATTCCGATGCCAAACTGTCAGATTCCCACCGTTGGCTGTCGGACCTCGACCAAAGACTGTCGGGCCTCAGAGCCAAACTGTCGGACCTCGACGCTTGAGTGTCGGATCTCGTACATATTTCGTACGAGGTCCGACAACCAACGGTCGAGGTCCGACAGTCAAGTGCAGAAACCCGACAGCCAACGGTAGAAATCCGACAGCCAAGCGTCACGGACACGTCGGAGACCGGCAGCCAAGCGCCGAAAACCGACAGCCAAGCGTCAAAGACACGTCGGAGACTGGCAGCCAACCAGCGCCAGCGAAAACCAGCACAGCAAACCAATGCAGAAACCCTACACAGCCAAAGGCTATACGTAATGCAGGAACCTTAACGCAGGAAGCCCACCACTACCGACGCGGCGCGGGCCCCAGCGAGCGCCGTCCCACCACCTTGGCGGGAATCAGCCCCACGCCGTGCTGACTGGCGAGGAACGCGGGCTCGCCGCCCTCTCCCAGCAGCCGCAACGTCTCGCGCATGGCGGCCACACCCAGTCCCTCGAAATCGGGGCGGACCGTGGTCAGCGGCGGATACATGTTGTCCATGCCGGACATGTCGTCGAAGCCCACCACGCTCACGTCCTGAGGAATCCGCACGCCGTGCTCATGCAGCGCGCGGCAGATGCCCATGGCCTGATTGTCGTTGGCGGACACCACCACAGTGGGCAACGCGGCGCCGCGCTGCCCGTATTCGTCCAGCAGATGGTTCATATGAGCGTACGCTTCGTCCGAATCCCAGGTATGGCAGCGCACGATCTGCGAATCGATGGATTTCGCGGCGGAAAGCTTGCGCCAGGCGTCAAGTCGCGTATGAGCGTCGCGCCATTCGTTGGGCCCGGCGAAATACAGGGCCGATTTGTGGCCGTATTCGGCGAGCAGTCGGACCACCTTGCCCATGGCATCCCACTGGTCGATGCCTACGAGCGAGGTGCGGCGACGGTTGTCCGAGGGAATCAGGCTCAGGCCCTCGCGCACCGTCACCTGACCATGGGTGGAGGTCACGATCACGCGGGGTTGCGTCACGCCCGCGCGGCAGGCGGCTGCGAACATCACATCCGTCGGCGTCAGGAAGATGAAGGCGTCCACGTTCTGTTCGTTGAACGTGTCGCACAGGTTGTCGAAATCGGCTTGGGTGCACAGCGCCTCATGCACCATCATCACGCTCATGAACAGGCCATGGTCGCGGGCCATCGATTCGATGGACGTGATGGCGGAAATCGGGCCGAAGAACTTCAATCCGCCGGCGATGAGCCCGATGGTGCGCGAACGGCGTGACGCCAGGGCACGCGCGGAATTGGACGGGCGATAGCCGAGCTGCTCGATGGCCGCCTGCACGCGAGCGCGCGTGGCGTCGGAGACGTCCGGTGAATTGTTGATCACGCGGGAGACGGTCTGATGACTGACACCGGCGAGTCTGGCGACCTCGAACATCGAGGGACGTTTGCTTGGTCTGCGGCTGGTTACCATTACTACCGAACCTTCCCGCTGGCGGCCAGCGAACGTTGCATGGCCGAACTGCTGCTCTGTACAGTATCGACTTTAGCGCGTTCCGCCAAGTTGTGCGTTAGCGCTCACAATATCGTGTCGCGCCGCTGCCTCCAGGCCGAGGTCACGGATGCTTCGAGGACGCTCGAGAAGTGTGGCGCTGGCACAGGGCATCGGCCTAGGCCGGCAACCATGGCTCGTCACCGGAAGCACCACCGGGATGGCGGCTTTCCGCCAACGTACGCATCCGTCCACGAGTGCACATGAGGCGTCAGGTGAGGTGCCAGGAGAGCCGATGCAGCGGCGTGGGGCCAAGTTCGGCGATGGCCGAACGATGGGCGGCGGAGCCGTACCCTTTGTTATGGTCCCACTGGTAGGGCGCGTACTGCGGATTGTCGTGCGCGATGTCGACCATGAGCCGGTCACGGGTCACTTTGGCGATGACCGCCGCGGTGGCGACGGTGGCGCAATGACGGTCGCCCTTGACTTTGGTGGTGACGCGCGCCGGAACCGGTACGTCGGGCGCGTCGAAGGTGCCGAGCGCCTTGGTGATGTAGTCGCTTGGGCCGTCGAGGATTGCAGCGACTCGGATGGGATCGTCAGTGCGGGCGGTGCGGACGGCCTGAGCGACGTGAGCAGCGCGTTCGGCGCCCACCCCCAGCTGCCGTTCCACATCGGCCAAGGCTCGCAGCGACGCGACGCCGAGGGCATAGGTGATGCCCCACTCATCGATTTCGGTGTTGCTGGCACCGCCCACCGCGTATGCGGCGCACCAGCGGCGCAATTCGTCGAAGATGGCCTCGCGTCGGTGTTCGGTGAGCAGCTTGGAATCGGCCACGCCATCCGGCACGGTCAGAAAGCGACGTCCGTGGGCGGACGACTCGTCGTGAGAGCCGGAATCGTTATCCGCAGTCCCGGTGGTGCCGCCAAAACCGGCGGCACCGGTAGCATCCCCGTCGTGCGCGGCACGGCTGACGCCACGGTCGCTACTATCGCCGCCATCGCAGCTGCCATCGATATCATCGTCACCGCCATCGGCGCTGGACAGCGGTTCAAGATCGCGCGCCCAGATGGCTGCGCAGCCGACCATCACCGGGCCGGCGAGCGCACCACGGCCGACCTCGTCGAATCCGACGATCAGGTCGTAGCCGTTGGCGGCGAGGCGTCGTTCCATATCAAGCGTCGGCGTAATCACAGGCATTGGCGCTCCCCTATCGTTCGTGCGGTTCGTGGCGAATCGGTTGGTGGAATCGGTTGGCGGGATTGACTGATGGGATTGGTTGGCGGGATTTTAAGATTGCGGACGTTCGCGAGCGACGGCGCCGGGTCCAACGGCGATTCGCCCGCGCGATGGACGACTCGGTCAATCACCGGTCGATGAGCGCCTGCCATAGGTGTCGGATAGCGGACAAACGCCGCCGACCAGAGGACGAATGCCACCGACCAGCGGAGCAAACGCCAAGCGCCGTCCACCGACAAGAGCGGCACCATCATCTTCGTCAATTATTGGCCCGAACGGAACGGGCGGTTTGGTGATGCCCACCGACAGCTCACTCCCCGACTACTCCCCCGACGCAGTGCCCTCCGGCACGGCATCGAACACCTCGTGGTGGGAATCGATCAGACTGATGCGGTCGAGCGGCCAGTAACGCACGAATCCCACGCCAACCACATCGGAAATGGGCACCAGACCACGGTCGGCATCGTCCTGATGGTACCGGGAATCGGCGGAATTGGCGCGATTATCACCCATGACGAAGATATGGCCTTCGGTCACGGTCACGGAGAACGGGAAGGCGCTGGGCTCCACGCCGGGGCGGATGTACGAGCTCTCGTTGATGGCCACGCCGTTGATGGTGACCGGCTGCCCCGCGCCCTTGCACTCCACCACGTCGCCGGGCAGACCGATAAGACGCTTGATGAGGTAGCCGCCGCCGAAGCCGCCGCTCTGCTCCTCGCTGAGCCAGTTGTTGGGGTCCTTGAAGACCACCACATCGCCGCGCTTGAGGTCGAAGACCTTGGGGGTGAGCTTGCTGGCCACCACACGGTCGCCCGGCACCACGGTGTCCATCATCGAACGGGAGGGGATTTCATAGAAGCCGACCAGCAGGATGCGGATCAGCAGCACGATGAGCACAGGCACGCCGCACCACAGCAGGAAGTCGCGGAAGGTGAACCGGTCGTTGGATTTCGTTTCGGCGCCGGCAGCCGCATCGGTAGCGGTGACGGAGCCGTCGGGCTGCCGTCGCCCGCTGCCGTCGGCGTGACCGGCGGACTCCGCGGACGGCTCAGCGGCATAGGCCGCATGCGGCGGAACCGCAGGCGGAACCGGGGAAACATCCACGCCATGATCGGCCACTTGGAAGGTACGCGCGTCGCGGGCGGCGGATTCGGCGTCGTCGATTGCGCTAGGGTCGGACGCGAAGCCATCTACGCCGCCAGCGCCGTCGATATCAACGTCACCGGCGACGCCATCGGCACTGTCATCGCCGGCATAGGCATACGAATCATACGGATACCGGGAGGCCACGGCTTCGTCCTCAGCGCGGGCGAAGTCGGATCGATCGGGTTCCCGGCGTTCGCTCGAATCGCCCTTGACTCCGGCAGCAGAGGCCTCGGAGGAACCGTCGCCGAAATCGCCTGAACCGTCGGAACCGTCGCTGGGCGCGGGATCGCGGAAATCAGCGGATACGATTATTCCCGCATCGGTAAGGCTGGAATCATACGATTGGACGCGCAGGGACGGCACGGCCGGAAGTTGCACGGAGAGATGAGAGCCGGATGACACGCCCTCAGCGGCCAGCGTGTCCAGAGCATGTCCGTCCGCCGACGTCTCGCCGCTCGGCATGGCGGCGGACGACGTACCCAACGAGCGTTCGTCTGCGGACTCGCCGGGCAAGGTGTCCGTGGACGGCGTCTCGGCTGATGCAACTTCCACCGACGATGTCTCGGCAGATGTCACTGCCGCGGGGGCGGCAGCACTGCCGGCATCCGTCTGCTTCACGCCCGCCGGTGTCTCAGAATCCGGGAATACGCCGTTGTTGCCCTGATCGTTCTGCATGCCGTCTCCTCATGAATCATCTGATGCGCATTGCGCCGAACCCACCGATTCGCGTCTATCATACGCGGCCACAATGAAAACAGCCCGGACCGTAAACGGTTCCGGGCTGAATTTCACGGTTTATTCGCGCGGGTCACTGATGTGAATCACGCGGCCAAACCGAAGTCATGATGCGGCACGAACTCACTTGGCGGAGTTGTCGCGACGCTCGACGATACGAGCGGCCTTACCGCGCAGAGCGCGCAGGTAGTACAGCTTGGCGCGACGCACACGACCCTTGCGCACGAGCTTGATGGAGTCGATGGACGGGGAGTGCAGCGGGAAGCGGCGCTCCACACCGGTGCCGAAGCTGATCTTGCGGACCACGAAGGTCTCACGCACGCCAGCGCCCTTACGAGCAATCACCACGCCGGTGAAGGTCTGGATACGGGAGTTGTTGCCTTCCTGGATCTTCACGTTCACGTCGACGGTGTCGCCGGGACGGAAGGCCGGGATCTCCTCGGCCGGCTTCAGGTGCTTGGCGTCAAAAGCCTCAATAGCGTTAACCATTGTTGTTCCTTCAGTGCTGCCGCATATCAGTCACCGGTCGGGGCGCACACGCACACACGACACCACACGATGCCCCTGCATATGCGCCGGATTCCTTCCCGTACGGATTCGCCCGCACGAGTGATGCCAATCCGCCGGGAATCGCGCCTTGCGGCGGCCCGACTGGACCTTATGCGGTACGGGTTTATGCGGCGACCCGTTCCGCGACACAGCAATCGTCTAATCTACATGCCGGCCTCGACACCGGCAGGCCACAGGCACCGCGTTGCGGGCACTGCGTTACGGACATTCCGGAATCGCGCCACATACACCAATGACCGTCGGCGACCAATGGCTGCCAGTGACCAATGACTGTTGACTGTCGGTTCTCAACGCAACACTGTCGGATTTCGACGCATACGTGTCGGATTTCGACGCTTGACTGTCGGACCTCGTACATATGGTGTACGAAATCCGACAGCCAAGCGTCGGGAACCGTCAGTCAAGCGTCGAAATCCGACAGTCATGAAGTCAGCAAGGCCCAAAAGACCATCGGCAACCGGCTAGTCAGGTCAATACAGTGCCGCGAAGTCCGCGAATCTATCGGTCGATGGACTCGCTGACCTGCTGGATGGCCTTCAGCGCCGATTCCACCGTGGCGTCGCCAGTGTAGATGCTCTGCGACAGATCCGAGAATCGGATTATCGCTTCAGAAGCCACACCGAGGCAGTGGAGGACATTCCCACCAGCGGTTTGTATCACCGGTAATTGAGGATTGAGATTCTGCCTCTCCCCAGTCGCCCGCGCCTACCCGGCCGCTTCACGAGTCGGGCAACTCCCCCGCGTCGCAACGCATCCCTCCTATGCTCGGATACAGCGTGCAGGCGCGTTCCGTCTGAGATGCCGCGCACATGTTCCCGTCCGCTTCCGAACACGAGGCTTGGATACGGCGCTCGACATGGCGTTTGATACGGCAAAGGCGGAAATGACGACGACAATGCGAGGAAGGCATGGCATATGGCAGTTGAAAAGACCGGCAAGAGGACCGCAATACCGACCGTGACGCTGCACGACGGCACAACGATGCCGCGGCTGGGCATGGGTACGTGGCATCTGGCCGAGGGACGCCGCCCCGAACGGCAGGAGATTGCGGCGCTGCAGGCCGGCCTCGATGCCGGAATCACCTTGATCGACACCGCCGAGATGTACGCCGACGGGCGGGCGGAGTCACTGGTGGGCCGCGCAATCGCGGGGCGAAACCGGTCGCAACTGTTTCTGGTCTCCAAGGTATACCCGCATAACGCCGGGCGCCGTCATCTGCGTCGCAGCCTGGAGGCATCGCTCAAGCGGCTCGGCACGGACTATCTGGACATGTACCTGCTGCACTGGCGTGGTTCGGTGCCGCTGGCCGAGACCGTGGAGTGCATGGAACAGGCCAAGGCGGACGGGCTGATCCGCAACTGGGGCGTGTCGAACTTCGACACCGACGACATGCGTGAACTGTTCGGCGTTCCGGGCGGCGACCGTTGCGCGGTCAATCAGGACCTCTATCACCTCGGCTCACGCGGCGTGGAATTCGACCTGCTGCCGTGGATGGACGCGCATCAGGTGCCGCTGATGGCGTACTGCCCGCTGGCGCAAGCGGGCACTTTGCGCGACGGATTGCTCGATTCGCTCGCCGTGCGCGATATCGCCACGGCACACAACGTCGAGCCCATGCAGGTGCTGCTCGCATTCGTGCTGCGACGCCCCGATACCATCGCGATTCCTTGCAGCGGCAGCGCCGGGCATGTGCTCGACAATCTCAAGGCGCTTGATATCGATTTCGACCCCGATGAGCTCGCTTTGCTTGACGACGCATTCCCCGCGCCGACAAGCAAAGAGCCGCTCGACATGGAGTAGCATAGCCGGACATGGTCAACGATGTCATCTTCGATTTCTGCGGCGTACTGGTCGATTGGCAGCCGCGACGCGCGCTGGACGGGTTATTCCCCGAGGAAGACGTCGCAGCGTTCTTCGCCGACGACGATCGCTGCGGATTCATGTATTACGACGATCTGCACGATCGCGGTACCGACTACCCCGAGCTGCTGCCCGCATACGAAGAGGAATATGGCGCACAATTGGCCCAAATGATGCGCACCTATGCGGCACACATCGATCGCACGCTGGTCGGTCCGATGCCCGGCATGCCAGAGCTGCTGGCCGATCTCAAACGGCGGAGCGTCCGCGTATGGGGATTGACGAACTGGGGCCGGGACACATGGCCCGTCATGGCGGGTCGATTCCCCCAGCTGATCGAGGCGTTGGACGGCGTCGTCGTCTCCGGCCGCGACGGCGACGGTGCCGCCAAACCGGACGAAACGTTCTTCAGCCTCGCGCTCGAACGGTTCAGCGTGGACCGCGCGACCACGCTCTTCGTGGATGATTCCCCGTACAACATCGACGGCGCACGGGCCGCCGGGTTGCCAGCCATCCGGTTCGTCGACGCCGCCGGGGTGCGCGCCCGAACCCTCGGAGCGTGACGAAACATCCAATCCCTTCCCCTCCCGCGCTTCCTTCCCCGCCTCCATTCCGCGAGCCGGACACGCCCGGTCCGCGAGCTGGTCGTCGATTGCGGCGACCAACCGCCTTGCTCTAATATGCCTTCGGTTCATTAATGTCCATATAACGGACTTTATCATTCACATAATGAACATATAACCAGTGACCGCTGAAGGGGCGGCCGACCGCGGCACGTAACTGAGCGTCCGCGGCCAAAAGGATATCAGGGTGGCGGAGGGTAATCATGGTCGCGTTTTCTCTGACGGCCAACAACGAAATCGGCCCGCAGGCCGTGTGGAAAGCGGTTCCGCTGGGATGCTTGGAATTCCCACAGGTGCGCGAACCGTATGACGGCGCATTCGACGACGATTTCTGGCCGAGCCGACATGAGGAGTACAACCGGCTCGAATGGGATGCGATGGACTGGAACGCCATCCGCAGTCAGATGAATCTGGCATCGGACCAGCTGGAGAAGCACCCCGACGCATCACCCGACCTGGAATTCGACGTCCCTTCAATACGGGAGCGCACATTTCTGGAGATGTGGTTCGGCTACGGCGACCCGAGCGTCGAAGCCACGGCAATCAGCGGCGAGCACACTGGTGACACCGGAAACGCCGATAACGCCGACCGCGCCAACACCATCGACAACACCGACCGCATCGATACCACCAATCTCACCAGCCGGAAAGACGCGGCAGACCACACGGCTGAATCCGCGCCGGCCCGGTATCGCGTCGGTTACGGGCAGCATCGCATCTGCGCGTACGCCGACTATCCAATGGGCGCGCGCGACCGCAATCTGATGCGGATTCCCGTATCGGGATTCCTGCCGACCGGCCCTCTCTCCCCCGATACGTGCATACCCGTGCTCACACACTGAGCAAGAGCGGGCCGGACACGATAGACGGACAGGACAAACGCTATGAAGACGAACAGAATGCACCCGCGGGCCGTGATCACGGCAAAGGCCGCGCACTCGATCGAAGAGGGGCATCCCTGGGTATATGAAGGCGAAGTGAGGCGGTTCGAACTGCCTTCAGGCGAATCATGGGACAATAATGGTTCGCTCAAACCCGGAGCATGGGATTCGTCCGGCTTCGGAGAGGCGGCGGCTTCCGAACAATCCGAACAATCCACACGACCGCAACACAGCGCCACCGACTTCCGCGAGCGCCGTCGTCGCAAAGAGTTCCTCAACGCACCCCAGACCGAGGACGACATTATTCCGCTCGAGGCCTTGCCCGACGGCTCAATCGTGGACGTGGTGAATCTCAAGGGTTCCTATCTCGGTACCGGCCTGCTGTCCCGGCACAGCCGCATCCGCGTGCGTCTGGTGACGCGCAACGCCAACGATGATTTCTTCCCCGCGTTCTGGGAGCGCAAGGTTCGCTGGGCATGGGAGTATCGCAAAACCGTAATGGGTGACGATGCGCATGCCTGCCGCGTGATTTTCTCCGAAGCCGACGAGTTCCCCGGTCTGATTGTGGACCGGTTCAACGATGTGCTCGTCACTCAGACGTTGTCCGCCGGCATGGAACAGCTCAAATCCGTGGTCTTCCCGGCACTGCTCAAGGTCTTTGCCGAGGGCGGGGTGTCGCTGCGCGGTATCTACGAGCGCAACGATGTGGCCACGCGCGCGCTGGAAGGGCTGGAGCAGACAACCGGCTGGTGGACGCCTAAATCAGGAGATGACACTACCGATACCGGCGACGCCAGCACCAGTACTGCCGACTCGGGTGCGACAGTCACCGACATCACCGAAAACGGCGTCAGGTATCACGTTGACTTCGCAAACGGTCAGAAGACGGGATTCTTCCTCGACCAGAAGTACAACCGCAGGGCCGTGGCGCGTCTGGCACAAGGGCGACGCGTTCTCGACTGCTGCACGCACACCGGCTCCTTCGCCCTCAATGCGGCACTCGGCGGTGCGGAATTCGTACGCGCGGTGGACGTATCCGAAACCGCCATCGACATGGCACGGGAGAACGCGCGGCTCAACGGACCGGATATCGCAGGCCGCATGGACTTCACCGTCGCCAATATCTTTGACCTGCTGCCCGAGCTGGAGCGCACGCATAACCCTGAACGCTTCGACTTCATCATTCTTGATCCACCTGCGTTCACCAAGAGTCGCAGAACCATCGGCTCGGCCGCGCGAGGCTATCGCGAGATTAATTACCGAGCAATGCGCATCCTACCGCGCGGCGGCTATCTGGCGACCTGCTCATGCTCGCATTTCATGGATCACGAGCATTTCAAACGCATGCTCGCCGAGGCAGCGCAGGATGCCGGCGTGCGCCTGCGCCAGATCGAAGAGCGGCAGCAGGCCCCGGATCATCCAATTGTCTGGGGCGTGCCGGAGACCGACTATCTCAAGTGTCTGCTGTTCCAAGTGGTGTGACCATCCCGCGACCGCGATACGACCATGAGTAGGGTTCGACAATTCGAAATCAGGCAATAATTGCGGGAGTTCCGCGCGAATCGACAACACCATACGGAACGCACCCTGCCGACCGCGCCGCGCTGCGTGCAATACCGGGCCATGTCATCCTCGAGCTCGCAGCCGATCAGCCGCACACCGGCGCGCGGCCCTTCCCCTCACACTGCTGCGATACCGGGACCAGACCCAACTTGTCGAGACCGAGCAGCACCCGGCCATCGAACGCGATAGACCCACTGGTAAGTCGCGCGGTTTTCTTCATTTTTCTTTCACGCAACGAGGTAGTACCGAATGTGCCGAGTGCATTCGTCGGCGATGGTGATTCGTCAATGGAAGTGACGCACTGGTGATTCGCCAATGTCTGCGGTAAGAGCGGGACGGAAATGCATTTCGACCGATGGGGG
>NZ_JFAO01000040.1:0-35075 GCF_006408945.1 Bifidobacterium sp. UTBIF-78 | reverse complement strand
AAACGCAGACACCAACTTGACAAAGCACAGCTAAACCACAAGAACAGCAAAAGGACTGCATGTGCGCGCCATCATGAGACCAACGCACACATACAGTCCCTAGATCCTCATCACGACAGACGGTATGTACGCGCGGTTACAACGCATCCGCGTACTTGCAGTCCCCCTAAAAACCGAAGCAAACGGTAAGTACGCGCCATGACGAAGCACCCGCATACATACAGTCCCTTTTGGCCCCGGAACAGACGGTAAGTACGCGAGACCTTCGACGAGACGCGTACTTACCGTCGATTTCACCTGTCTGATTCACGATAACTGACTGAAGACAACTGACTGACAACGGACACCGAAAAACCACCAAACACCGAGCACTAGGCCGAGCAGCTGGTTGCGGAAACCCAGCTGCGAAAACCAGCCGCGGGGAACCAGTTGGAAACCAGCCACAAAAACGAAAGGAAAGGAAACGAAACCATCCCCCGAGACATGCGTCAACTATCCGCTCGAACTAGACAACGGAAAACGAAGGCTCTGTTAAACCAGAATTGACATGGGTGAATCAACGGAAGTTCTGAATGGGTTGATCCCCTATGGAAATCAACCCCACCAATTCGCCTCTCATGTCAAAGCTGGTTTAACAGAGCCAAAAACGAAAAGGGAACCTTCCGCAGATGCGGAAAGTCCCCTTTCAGCAGCTCAGTAGCTACGAAGCTATGAAACTGCGTTTAGCCTCAGGCCAGGGTGTTCGGGTCAACCGGAACGCCCGGGTTCATCGTGGAGGTGATGGTCGCCTTGGTCAGGTAACGGCCCTTCACGGTGGCAGGCTTCAGACGCTTGACCTCGTCGGCCACAGCCTTGAAGTTCTCGTCCAGAGCGGCCTCGTCGAAGCTCATCTTGCCGATGAGGAAGGAGAGGTTGCCGTTCTTGTCGACGCGGAACTCGATCTTGCCGCCCTTGATGTCCTTGACGGCCTTGGTGACGTCCATGGTCACGGTGCCGGTCTTCGGGTTCGGCATGAGGCCACGCGGACCAAGCACACGGCCCAGACGGCCGACCTTACCCATCATGTCCGGGGTGGCGACCACGGCATCGAAGTCGAGGAAGCCGCCCTGAACCTTGGCGATCAGGTCGTCATCACCGACGATGTCGGCGCCGGCCTCGGTGGCCTCGGTGGCCTTCGGGCCACGGGCGAACACCAGGACCTTGGCGGTCTTACCAGTGCCGTGGGGCAGGTTGACGGTGCCACGCACGAGCTGGTCGGCCTTACGCGGGTCGACGCTCAGGCGGAACACAGCCTCGACGGTCTGGTCGAAGTTGTAAGCGGGCATGCTCTTGAGCAGAGCGATGGCCTCGTTGGCGGTGTAGAGGTTGTTGCGATCGACGCGCTCAGCGGCTTCGCGGTACTTCTTGGAACGCTTTACCATCTGTCCTTCTCCTTATCAGTCCGTAACCGTGATGCCCATCGAGCGAGCGGTGCCCTCGATGATCTTCATGCCGGCCTCGATATCGCGAGCAGACAGATCTTCCATCTTGGTCTCGGCGATTTCGCGAACCTGCGCCTTGGTGACAGAGCCGACCTTGTGGGTCAGCGGGTTCTCGGTGCCCTTCTCGATGCCAGCAGCCTTGAGCAGCAGAGCCGCAGCCGGCGGGGTCTTGAGAACGAAGGTGAAGGAGCGATCCTCGTAAACGGTGATCTCGACAGGGATGACCTGACCCATCTTGTCCTGCGTCTGCGCGTTGTACGCCTTGCAGAAGTCCATGATGTTCACGCCATGCGAACCCAGAGCCGGGCCCAGCGGCGGGGCCGGATTGGCCTTGCCAGCCTGGATCTGGAGCTTGATCAGCGCCGAGACTTTCTTCTTGGGAGCCATATTATGGTTCTTCTTTCTATAACGCGGTTCAAATGGTCGCCGCCTCGGTCCTCGCCTATCGCCTACGGTCTTGACTCGTTATTTATCCGTCTTCGATAAGGATTGGGCCGCGGTCGGTCTCCTCCCGCAACTTATATTGCTGTGCTGTGCTAGCGGGTCTTCCCTCCAGACACAACTTTTCCATTATGCGAGGCTGAGTGGACAGGCCGAGTGGACAACACGCCGTCCGCCGGATACGACAAAGCCCGACCGGAGTCGGGCTTTCATACGATTTGCAATTGACGATTCGCAACAATCAGTCGAGCTTCTGCACCTGGTTGAAGCCGAGCTCCACAGGCGTATCGCGGCCGAAGATGGACACGAGCACGGTGAGCTTCTGGGTGGTGGGCTCCACGTCGGAAACGACGGCAGCCATGGTGGCGAACGGACCATCGGTGACGGTGACCTGATCGCCCACGGCGTAGGAGACCTCGACGGTGCGCTTCTTAGCAGCGGCGGGCTTGTCGCCAGCCTTCTTGAGCGCCTCGGAAGCGATCATCGGAGCCATCATCTGGACGACTTCCTTGCGGGAGAGCAGGGCCGGGTCCTTGGTCGGGCCAACGAAACCGGTCACGCCTTCGGTCTCGCGAACGACGCGGCGGGCGTTCTCGTCCGGCCACATACGAATCAGCACATACCCGGGCACACGAACGCGGGTGATGACCTTCTTGCCCTTTTCGGTGTGCTTCTCGACCTCTTCCATCGGGACCTCGACCTGGAAGATCTGATCTTCCATGCCGAAAGAGGCCACGCGGGATTCGATGTTGGTCTTCACACGCTTCTCGTAGCCGGAGTACGTGTGCAGCACGTACCACTTGCCATCGAGCGTACGGAGGGACTTGGAGAACTCATCAACGGCCTGCTGACCGGCATCGGTCTCTTCGGCCTGCTCGGACTCGTTAATTTCGATCTCTTCGTCGTCATCCAGGGAGATGTGCTCCGCAGCAGAAGCGGGAGCAACGGATGCCGCCGGAGCAGCCTCAGCCGGAGCGGGCTCCTCAGATTCAGCCTCGCTGGCTTCGCTAGCTTCGTCAGATTCGGAAGCAGGGGTTTCGATATTTGCCTCGGCCGGCGCGCTCTGAGCAGCCGGTTCCTCGGCCGCAGGAGCTTCGGAAGCCTCAGCAGCGGGTTCCTCGGTGGGCGCGATGGCGTCGAGGTTCTCGAGATTCAGTTCATCACTCATGCGTTGTCATTCACCTTCAGATTGGTCAAATCAGCCAAACAGCCACAGCACGAGCTTGCCTAGACCGAAGTCCATGCCGGTGACCAGAGCCATAAGCAGCAGCACGAAGATGAAGACCGCCAGAGACCAGAAGAACAGACCCTTGGCGGTAGGAGTCACGACCTTACGAAGCTCGTCGACGATCTGCTTGATGAACAGACCGATACGCATGAAGACATTCGGCTTGACTGCCTTTTCGTTTCCGCTCGTCTTAGCCATTCCTGTACCTCGCGTCAGCTACTTGATTATCGAAAGACTTGGCAGGGAAGGCGGGACTCGAACCCACAACCTACGGTTTTGGAGACCGTTGCGCTACCAATTGCGCCACTTCCCTAGGTGACAACCACCTTCGGCTTACGTCCCCGTAAAGGAACGCTTCGCTATGGCGAAACCGCCGAATCGACATATTAGCGGGTGAGCTGGATTATGGCAAATCGTGTTGCGCCCACGATGGCCACACGTGGCGGTCGAATACGCGAATGGCCGCTCAACACAAGGGATGAGCGGCCATCAACGGACGATAAGTCTTCGGCGTGTCTTGAAGCGTGAAGTCGCCGACGACAACTATGCAATCCAGTGGTCTGTCTCACTGACAATTGAGGGTTCCAGTTTTATCTCTCCCCCAATCAGCTTCGCTGACAGCCTCCTCGGAAGAGGGGCCAACACCACTCAGACAATTGCCAGTCAGACAATTGCTGGACGGACCACTCGCGTGCTTACGCTTCGACCCATGCCTTCATGCGACGCATGCCTTCGGCCAGATCGTCATCGGCGAGGGCGTAGGAGAACCGCAGGTAGCCGGGGGCGCCGAACGCCTCGCCGGGCACGGCGGCCACATGGCCCTCGTCCAACAGGGCGGCCGCGAAATCGGCGGACGTGGCGCACACGGTACCGTTGGGGCCCAGCGGCTTGCCGAGCAGGGCCGTGATATCCGCGAAAGCGTAGAACGCGCCGGTCGGGGTCGGGCAACGGACGCCCTCGATGTCGTTCAGTGCGGACACAATCGCACGGCGACGCACGTCGAAGGCCTCGCGCATGCGATGGACCTCGTCCAACGGGCCGGACACGGCGGCCAGAGCGGCACGCTGGGAGATGTTCGCGACGTTGGAGGTCATATGGCCCTGCAGCTTGGTGGCGGCCTTGGCCACCTCGACCGGAGCCACCATCCATCCCACGCGCCAGCCAGGCATGGCGTAGGTCTTGGCCACACCGTTGAGAACCAGCAGCTGGTTGCGGCACTCAGGCACCGCCGCGCCAACATAGGTGGTATGCGCGTCGTCGTAGTTCAGGTGCTCGTAAATCTCGTCGGAGATAATCCAGATATGGTGCTCGACGGCCCATGCTCCGATGGCCTTCACGGTCTCAGGCTTCCAGACGGCACCGGTCGGGTTGTTCGGCGAGTTGACGATGATGGCCTTGGTCCGTTCGGTACGCGCGGCTTCCAGTGCCTCCAGCGAAGGCTCGAAGTTGACGTCCGCGCCGGCGAACACCTCGACCGGCACACCTCCGGCGAGTTTGACGGCCTCGGGATAGCTGGTCCAGTACGGCGCGGGGATGATGACCTCGTCACCGGGATTCAGCAGAATCTGGAAGGATTCATAGACGGCCTGCTTGCCGCCGTTGGTCACTACGACCTGATCTGCGGTGGCTTCGTAGCCGGAATCGCGCAGCACCTTGGCGGCGATCGCATCACGAAGCTCAGGCAGTCCCGGCGTCGGGGTGTACTTGTAGTTCTTCGGGTCGAGACATGCGTCCGCCGCGGCCTTGACGACGTTTGCGGGGGTCGGGAAGTTGGGTTCGCCGGCACCGAAGCCGATGACGTCCAGACCGGCGGCCTTCATCGCCTTGGCCTTGGAATCGACGGCGAGGGTGGCGCTCGGCGCCACAGTGTTGATACGGTCGGAAAAAGTCTGCCAATCAGCCATAGTCATGATGATTATCGTATGACTACCGGGCGAGAAAACGCCAGAGCGAGGGCGCCGGCTACATAACTGTCGGACCTCGACGGTTCAGCGTCGGACCTTGATAGTTGACTGTCGGATTTCGACGGTTGACTGTCGGACCTCGACGCATGAGTGTCGGGCCTCGTACCGCATTTGTACGAAATCCGACACCGAATCGTCGAGGTCCGACAGCCAACGCTCGAGGTCCGACACCGAACTGTCGAAATCCGACAGCCAAACGTTGAAATCCGACAGCCAAACGTCAAAGCCGATAGTCAAGCGTCCAAGTCCGACATCAAGAACCAAGAGCCAAGAACCAAGAACCAAGAGCCAAGGCAAGGCAAGGCAAGGCAAGGCAAGGCAAGGCAAGGCAAGAGTCAAGCGCCAGGTGACCAGCTGTGGCCGGTTGGTCGTCGCAGCCCGACATCCAACCAGCCACAGCCCGACAGCCAAGCACAACAATACAAGGCAAGACCCTACCGGCAACCGCTACACGAGCACGAGGTTGTCACGATGCACCAGCGGATGCGCGAACTGCGGTCCGAGGAACCGCTTGAGCTGGGCGGTGTTGCGCCCGAGCATCTGCGGAATCTCCTCGGAATCGAATCCGGCCAGTCCGCGGGCCAGATGCTCACCGGATTCGGAGTCCACCCACACCGGGTCGCCGGCGGAGAAATCGCCGTGGACCTCGAGTGCGCCGGCGGCGAGCAGCGAGGCGCGTCCGCCGCGAATCGCCTGGGCGGCACCCGCATCGACGACGATTGTGCCACGTGGGTCGGCGGCGAAACCAATCCACAGCCGACGCGCGGAGCCACGGGCGTTGACCGGCGCGAACACGGTGCCCACCGGGTCGCCCATCATGGCGGGACCGGCGTTCGCGGCGCATGTGAGCACGGTGGGGATGCCGGACACGGCCGCCACGCGTGCGGCCTCCAGCTTGGTAACCATGCCGCCGGTGCCGACCTTGGAGCCGGAACCGGAGACCTGGATATCCCCCAGCGCGTCGACGACGTTGGGCACGTACGCCACACGCTTCGAGCCCGGTTGCGAGGGCGGCGCGGTGTACAGCGCGTCCACGTCCGTGAGCAGCACCAGCGCGTCCGCGCGCACCAGATTGGCCATGAGCGCGGAAAGCCGGTCGTTGTCGCCGAAACGAATCTCGTTGGAGGCCAGCGAGTCGTTCTCGTTGATGATCGGAATCACCCCGAGATCGAGCAGCCGCTCCAGCGTGCGCTCCACGTTGCGGTACTGGGTGGCGCGAATCGTGTCCTCGGCGGTGATGAGGATCTGCCCAACATGAATGCCGAACCGGCCGAACGCGGTCTCGTAGCGGGCCATGAGCAGCCCCTGCCCCACCGCCGCGGTGGCCTGTTGGGTGGCCACGTCCGACGGCCGCGCGTCGAAGCCCAGCGGGCCGAAACCGGCGGCGATGGCGCCTGACGAGACAAGCACCACGCGCGCGCCCATCAACCGCACATGGGCCAGCGCGGTGACCAGCGCGTCGAGTTTGTCCGGGTCGAGGTGCCCGCTCGGTTGCGTGAGCGAGCTGGACCCGACCTTGACGACGATGGTGCCGGCGCTGGCGATGGCCTGACGGACTTCGGCTTGACTTGGAGTGCTCATGTTTCCTCGATTATGCGCACCGCTTGTTTCACGGATTGTTTCACGGACTATCGTCGTTTCACGAATTATCGGCATCGCCGCCGTCGGCGCCGTCCGCGTCCTTCGCGGACTCGCCACGGCCGAACAGACTGGTGGTGTCGTGGCGGTCGTCGTCGATGGACGGGTCGGCCCAGTGGCCGGCCAGCCGCTCGGCCATCATCGCCTCGCGCACGGCGGCGCGGGCGTCCATCATCTCGTGATACTGGGCGCGGCGCTCGGAGTTGGAACGACGACGGGAGCGAGGGTCCTGCTCCTCAAGGCGCAGGTCCTTGCCACGCGCGCCGAGGTTGGAGCCGTCCAGCATCTCCGCGCCGGCGGAGATGGTCGGGTCCCAATCGAAATCGACGGCGTTGTTGCCACGGCCGATGCGGATGTTGTCGCCGGGGCGGGCGCCCTTGCGACGCAGCTCGTCCTCAACGCCCAGCTTGGCCAAGCGGTCGGCGAGGTAGCCCACGGCCTCGTCGTTGTCGAAGTTGGTCTGCACCACCCAACGTTCCGGCTTGGTGCCGAGCACCTCGAAGAAGACCTCGCCGTTGTCCAGTTCGCGGCGTTCGACCGTGAAGTCGAGCGCGGTGCCGCCCTGATCGGCACGGCGGGTGCGACGGCCGGATTCGAGCGGCTTGATGACCACGCGGGCCTCCTCCTCGGCCTGCTCGCGGTTGGCGACTTCCTCGCGCATCTCCTTGACCAACGCGGACAGCGCGAAGTTGAGCTCCTTCAATCCCTCGTGGGAGGCGGTGGAAATCTCGAAGACCTTGAGACCCAGCTTCTCGAACTCCGGACGTACGAAATCGGCAAGATCCCTGGCTTCCGGCACATCGATCTTGTTGAGGATGATGATGCGCGGGCGCTCGGGGATCGGAATCGCGCCGAGCGGTAGTTCCAGCTTGTCCGCGTAGAGCGCGAGCTCCTTTTCGAGGGCCTGGTAGTCGGCCACCGGGTCGCGGTCCGGCTCCAGCGTGGCGCAATCGATTACATGGGCGATGATTTCGGTGCGCTCGATGTGACGCAGGAACTCAAGGCCGAGGCCCTTGCCCTCGGATGCACCCGGAATCAGGCCGGGCACGTCGGCGATGGTGTAGCGGGAATCACCGGCAATGACGACACCGAGGTTCGGCACCAGCGTGGTGAACGGGTAGTCGGCGATCTTCGGCTTGGCCGAGCTCATGGCCGCGATCAGGGACGACTTGCCCGCCGACGGGAAGCCCACCAGCGCCACGTCGGCGATGGACTTGAGCTCGAGAATCACGTCGCGTTCCTCACCGGGCTCGCCGAGCAGGGCGAAGCCGGGGGCACGACGGGTCTTGTTGGCCAACGCGATGTTGCCGAGTCCACCGTTGCCGCCTTGTGCCGCCACGAACCGGTCGCCCTCGTGACGCAGGTCGGCGAGCTGCTCTCCGGGGCGCTTGGCGGCGCCTTGTGCGCCTTTGGCGGTGAAGATCACCGTGCCGCACGGCACCGGCAGAATCAGGTCGTCGCCCTTTGAACCGTCCTTGTTGTCGCCCAGACCCATCGTGCCGCTGCCGGCGGTGCGGTGCGGCATGAACCGGTAGTCCAGCAGACTGGTGGCGTTACGGTCCGCCACGAAAATCACGGAGCCACCGTCGCCGCCATTGCCGCCATTCGGGCCGGCGAGCGGCTTGAACTTCTCACGGCGGATGCCGGCCGAGCCGTTGCCGCCATCACCGCCCTTGACATGGACGGTCACTCGATCTACGAAATCACTCATATGCGTGCCTTTACGTACCTTTTGCGTACTTGTGGTGTGTTTTGCGCCTTACGAAACCTGCAAAACCTATGAAACCTACGAAACCCTACGAAGCTGACATAACTTAGCAAAGCTTACAAAAAAGCCGCGTCCTTACGGGCGCGGCTTAACAAGCTGATGACGAATCGCTCAGGCAGCAATCACGTCGACGACCTTGCGGTCACGACGAATGCCGAACTTCACGGAGCCATCGGCCAGGGCGAACAGCGTGTGATCCTTGCCCATGCCGACGTTCTGGCCCGGGTGGAAGTTGGTGCCACGCTGGCGAACGATGATGTTACCGGCCACAACGGCCTCGCCGCCGAACTTCTTCACGCCGAGGTATTGAGGCTGCGAATCGCGACCGTTACGAGAGCTGGACGCACCCTTCTTATGTGCCATGATTCATGGTCCTTTCTATGACTCAGGCGATCGCCGTGATCTTGACGACGGTCAGCTTCTGACGGTGGCCCTTGCGACGAGCAACGCCGGTCTTGTTCTTGAACTTCTGGATGTTGATCTTCGGGCCCTTGGCCTCGTCGTCAACGACCTCGGCCTTGACGGACACCTTAGCCAGATCGGCGGCAGCCAGCGTGACGTTGGCGCCATCCACCACGAGGGCAACCGGGAACTCCACGGTGTCGCCCTTCTTGGCGTCGAGACGATTCACGAGGATGGTATCGCCCACCTCGACCTTTTCCTGATGGCCACCGGCCTTCACAATCGCGTACATAGTAATTCCTTTTATGTTTTGGAAAGCTTCCTTGCCCAACACGCACCGAGCCTGCGGTCAGACACCGAGTTTCGAATTTACACCTACACGCGGACGAAATCAAATGGTTTTCGTCCGCGTGTCAAGCACCGACCTCGTTACGGCGTGTCCCCCGAACTGCCGGGAACAAGCCGAAAACGGCGGTGCTGTGCTCTTTGCACGGTTTCGGACGCCATCCGGATGTTCAGGGGGCGTCCGCAAAGCGACCGTATTGGTGTTGTTGTGAGACACCAGTATAGGCACGGCTGTGGGACCTTTGTGGATACCCCGGTTGCGCTAGGTTCGTCGCGTCCAGTTTGACGGAGGGCGGCAACGGGCGACGACGATTGGTGTCAATCATCGAGCAGCGCCCGTCGGAGCTGCCACGGCCGGCACAATCCAGATGCGCTCGCTTTGCCTCCGGCAACGTCAGGCGGCGCTGGGGTCGCCGGAGTTGTTGGCGGCGACGGCGGCTGCGGCGATTTGGGCCAGCTTGGCCTTGACGTCCGCGCTGGAGCCGGCGGGCTCGGGGGCGGGGGCGGTGCCGCGACCGTGCTTGTTGGTCTTGACGAACGGGTCGCCGCCGCGCAGGGCGTACGGGTCGTCGTATTCCGCCGAGACCGTGGGCTGGTCGTGGAGGATGAAGCCACGGCCCTTGCAGGTCGGGCACTCCTCGGAGAACGCCTCGACCAGACCCTGGCCGATGCGCTTACGCGTCATCTGCACGAGGCCCAGCGAGGTGACCTCGGCCACCTGATGCTTGGTGCGGTCGCGCGCCAGGCATTCGATGAGACGGCGCAGCACCAAATCGCGGTTGGCGGGCATGACCATATCCACGTAATCGATCATCACCATGCCGCCGATGTCGCGCAGACGCAGCTGGCGGGCGATCTCCTCGGACGCCTCGAGGTTACAGCGCGTGACCGTCTCCTCCAACGACTTGCCCCTGCCGATGAAACGGCCGGTATTCACGTCGATGGTGGTCATGGCCTCGGTGCGGTCGATCACGATCGAGCCGCCGGACGGCAGGTAGACCTGACGCTCCATACCCTTCCTGAGCTGGGAGTCGATCTGCCACTTGTCGAACACGTCCTTGCCATTGTGGTCGGCCGGGTCCCACTTCTCCAGCTTGTCCTTCAGATCCGGGGCCATCGTGTCGAGGTATTCCTCGATGCGATCGTAGACCTTGTCGCCCTCGACGATGAGCTTGGAGAAGTCATCGTTGAAGATGTCGCGCACCACGCGGATGGCCACGTCCGGCTCGCCCTGCAACAGCTTCGGGCGACGGCCGTGCCAGAATTCCTCACGTTTGGAGTTGATGCGCTCCCACTGGCGCACCAGCGACTCGAGATCCTTGACGATCGCCTCCTCGGAAGCGCCCTCGGCCGCCGTGCGGATAATCACGCCCATGTCCTTCGGGGCGATCTTGGACACGATGTTCTTCAGGCGCGAACGTTCGCGCTCGGACAGCTTGCGGCTCACGCCGGTCATGCCGCCGGACGGCACGAGCACGAGGAAACGGCCGGCGAGCGTGACCTGCGAGGTCAGACGCGCACCCTTGTGACCGATCGGGTCCTTGGTGACCTGCACGAGCACCGGATCGCCGGACTTGAACGCCAGTTCGATGCGGCGCGGCTGGCCCTCGAGACGCGCGGCGTCCCAGTTGACCTCGCCGGCGTACAGCACGCCATTGCGGGCCTGGCCGATGTCCACGAACGCGGCCTCCATGCTCGGCAGCACGTTCTGCACGCGGCCGAGGTAGATGTTGCCGACGGTCTGCACCTCCTGGATGTCAGACACGTAATGCTCCACGAGCACGTTGTCCTCCACCACGGAAATCTGGGTGTGATGGTCGCGTTCACGCACCACCATGAGGCGGTCCACGTTCTCGCGGCGCGCGAGGAAGTCCTGCTCCATGAGCTGGCTCTGGCGGCTGCGCTCACGACGGTTGTCGCGACGGCGCTGCTTCTTGGCCTCCAGTCGCGTGGAACCCTCGACGTCGGTGATCTCGTCAATGTACTGCTGCTTGCGGGAGCGGCGAATCAGCTGCTCGCCGCCCTGGTCGTCCGCGCTTTCGCCGTTACGGCCGCTGCGGCGGCGACGGCGACGACGGGTGACAGTCTGCTCCTCGTCCTCCTCGTCACGGTCACGGTCCTCGCGGCGACGGGAGCGCGCCTCATCATCCTCACGCTCGTTGCCGTTCTCGGCCTCCGCCTCGACGACGGCCTCACTGCGGGAGCCGCGGCGACGGCGACGACGACGGGTGCGGGTGCCGTCGGCGTCCTCGTCACCCTCCTCCTCGGTGATCGGCGTGTAGGCGATGTCGTCCAGCTCGAGGTCCTCCTCGATCTGCTCGACCTCGGCGGCGGCGCGGCGCTCCTGCGCGTTCAGGCGGCGCGAACGGCGGGAACGGCGGGACGTGTCGGCGCCGTCGCCTGCGTCGTTGGCATCGCCGGACTCCGCAGAACCGGCATCAACAACCGTTTGATCCGGCGTCTGGTCCGATGCCTGATCGTCGGAACGGCGGCGGTTGGCGCGGCGGCCGGTGGCTTCCGCGCGCTCGTCCTGATCGTCACGATCGTCGCGATCATCGCGGACGTCACGGTCGGCGGCGCGACGGGTGCGACGGGAACGAGTGGCACGTGCGGCCCCGTCATCCTCAGTGCCATGGTCGTCGCGGTCATTGCGGTCGTCGCGCTCGAACCGGATATCGCGGTCCTCGTCAGCGTCCTGATCATCGCGATCATCGCGCGAATCGTGGCTGCGGCCATTGCGACGGCCACCCGAACGCGAGTCCTCGTCCTGGGTGCGGGAACGACGGGTGCGGCGCGACGAACGGGTCTCCGTATTGTCGATATGGTCATTGCCGATGTGATCGTCGTCCTCGTCGTTCTCTGCATCCTGGTCATCGCGCTCGTCCTTGCGGGAGACGGCGGGCAGCACCGGTTCCTGGAACAGCAGCGAGGTCATCGGCTTGGCGCGGCGAACCGTGTCGTGCCCGATGGGCAGCGAATCGACGGCGTCCAGCAGACGCTCGTCGTCGGAATCCTCACGGGTGCCACGGTGGCCGGAACCATCACGCTCCGAGCGATTGCCACGGTAATCATCGCGCGAATCGCGATCATCATAACCATCACGGTCCACGGACGAACGACGGGTGCGACGGCGGACCGGACGGTCCTCCTCGTAATCGTCGTCAACGTCCACGGTACGACGGGAACGACGGCGCGAGCGCGGCTCATCGTCCTCGAAATCAGCGGCGCGGCGCACGCGGGAGCGGCGCGGCGCGCGAATCACGTCATCGGCGTCATCGATGTCGTTCGCACCGTCGAAATCAGCGGCCCGGCCGGCTGCGGCGGAATCGTCCTTATCCGTCCGGTCATCCGACTGACCGGTCAGCGATGGCGCCTCGAAGAGGGGCGCACGGCCGGAATGCTCCTGAACCTGCAGCTCCAGCGACGCCCCGGCGGCACCGGTGCCACGCACCACGCGACGGCCGCCGCGACGGCGACGGACCGGAGCAGGCGTGTCTGCGGCAGCGTACTCGCCGGCCGCGGAGGACGGATTGGATACGGTTGAATTATCGGCTTCGTCGTTGACGAAACCCTCACGGTTGTCAGTGGGCACAATGCTCCTCGCGACGCGCTGCATCGCGACGCCATCCAGGCCCTACGCATCTCACACCGCACTCTCACCACGGCAGCGCAAACTCGCGCTTGCGTAAAGGCTACTTCGTCTCAAGTCTGTCCTGCGAACGGCGGACACCGGCGCTTGCGTTGTCTCATTCTTGAGAGCCGCAAGGGGATCGACGCCATCTCGCACGCTGACGGTCATGCAGAACCGCCGTCTTTCAGTATGCCACACTTCTGGACAGCGACGTGCGCGGAGGGCGGAAGGCGAGGTGAGGACGGGCGCCCCACGGACGGCTGGATGGCTGACGAACCGGCGCAACGATCAGGCGGACGGTCATCGCGCGAGCATCCGGCCGGGCATCAGACCAGCCAGTCGATGAGCAGGTCGGCGAGCGCCGTGAGGTCGGACTCGGGCAGCTGCTCGTCGTGCTTGTGGGCGAGCAGCGAGTCGCCGGCGCCGAGGTTGACGGCCGGGATGCCGAGCGCGGAGAACCGGGCCACGTCGGTCCAGCCGAGCTTGGCGAGCGGCTCGCGGCCGGTGCGTTCGCGGACCAAGCGGACGAGGTCCTGGGCGAGCGGGGCGTTGAGGCCCGGACGAGCGGACGGCGACTCGTCCTTCATCTCGATGCCGTAGCCCTCGAATACGCCGCCGGTGGCCACATGTTCGCCGTTGCCGAGTTCGGCGCCGGCGTCCGCGCCCATCATCAGGGCCTTGGCCTCGGCGAGCGACTTGTCCGGCGCGAACCGGTAGTTGACGTGGACGCGGCACTCGTCCGGGATGACGTTGGTACCCTTGCCGCCGGAGATGAGCGTGGCGTTGAGGCCCTCGCGGTAGTCGAGCCCGTCCACGTTCACGGTGGCCGGCTCGTAGGCGTTGAGGCGGTTGAGGATGTCCGCCGCCTTGTGGATGGCGTTCTCCCCCATCCACGCGCGGGCGGAGTGGGCGGCGACGCCATGGGTGACGACGTCGAAGCGGATCGTGCCGTTGCAGCCGCCTTCGATGCCGCAGCTGGTGGGCTCGCCGATGATGGCGAAGTCGCCGGTGATCCAGTCGGGGTGCGTTTCGGCCACCTTCCTCAGACCGTTCTTCTCGGCGGCGACCTCTTCATGGTCGTAGAAGACGTAGGTGAGGTCAGTTGTGGGCGTGGTTTCCGGGCTGGTGCCGTCGAGGGTCGCGGCGAGGTAGAACATGACCGCGTCCGAAGCCTTCATGTCCGTGGCGCCGCGCCCCCACAGGACGCGTTCGTCGGGGTGGGCTTCGGCGACGTCCTGACGGATGAGCGGGTCGCCAGGCTCCAGCCAACGCGGCGGGAAGTTGTCGATCACGGGGACCGTGTCGATGTGGCCGGCCAGAATCACACGCTGTTCGCGGCCGAAGTCGGTGGCGGCCACCACCGTATCGCCGTGACGACGGACCGTCAGATGCGGGTATTCCTTGAGAAACGCCTCGATCTCGTCGGCGAGCGGGCCTTCCTCATCGGAGACGGAATAGTTCTCCATGATCTGCGTGAGCAGCGAAGCGAGCTGCTCGGTTCGGTCGGCGGTAGGGTTCAATGCGATCGTCATGGCACCAGCGTACCGCGGGGGCGCCTTGCGTGCGGGCTTGGTGGCCCGGTACTTGAGATGGCGCGGGTAGACGGCCCGGTAGGTGGCGCGGTGGCGGCCCGGTGGCGGCGCGCGGTAGACGGCCCGGCAAATGGTCTGGCAAATGGCCCTGCAGATGGCCCGGTACTTGAGATATCGGCGCACCTTGCGGTTTTGTGTGCCACACTGGGGTTTGCAATCAGGGAGGAATATGACAGGTCTCATCAGCGCCATGCAGGGTTTCTGCGTGATCGGCATCGTGATCTTCGTGGGTTATGTGGCGGCGCGCATGCGCATCGGCGGACCGTCCGCGCAAATGGTGTTGAACCGGTTCTCGTTCTTCGTCTCCAGTCCGTGCCTGATGTTCGCGATCCTCGCCAAGGAGCCGATCTTCGACATCTTCCACCCGTCGATTATCGTGGCGTTCCTCTCCGCTGTGCTGGTGGGAGTCGTATTCCTCGTGCTCAACCAGATGTTCTTCCATTTGAAGGCACCGGACGCCACGATCGGCGCGCTGAACTCGCTGTACCTGAACTCCAACAACATCGGCCTGCCGGTCGCCACGTACATCCTCGGCAACGGCGCGCTGGTGGCGCCGATCCTGGTGATGCAGCAGGCGCTGTTCACGCCGATCGGCCTGACGGTGCTCGACGTGACCACCAAGGGCAAGGTCTCCGCCAAGGAGATTCTGAAGCAACCGCTGCATCAGCCGCTGCTCATCGGCTCGCTGCTGGGCATCGTCGTTTCGGCGGTTTCGGCCAAACTCGGGTGGTTCCCGGTGCCGAACTTCATCTACGACCCCATCAACATGATCGGGGAGTCGGCGGTGCCGATGATTCTCATGGCGTTCGGCATGTCGTTGCACGGCACCAAGCCGTTGCAGCAGAAGGGCGACCGGCCGGCCATCTTCACGGTCGCGGTGCTGAAGAACATCGTGATGCCGATCATCGCGTTCCTGCTGGCGTACTTCATGATGGGCTTCCGCGGGCCGGAACTCTATGCGTGCGTCGTGCTCGCCGCGCTGCCCACAGGCCAGAACGTGTACAACTACGCGGCGCGGTACAACGTGGGCCTCACGTTCGCGCGCGACGGCATTCTCATGAGCACGATGACCAGCCCGGTGTTCATCGCAATCATCGCGTTCCTGCTGAGCTAAGGAACCGCGATGAACCGTCGCGGCACAGCCGCTCCCCTCACCTACGGACAGTCCACCGGACTGTCCGCTCCACGGCTCGGCATCGCGATCATCGCGTTCCTGCTGAGCTGATTGTCGGCCCGCACATCTGTCAGCCCGCACATCGCAATCATCACGTTTTACCGAGCTGGGCCGTAGCGTTGTGGACGCTCACCGGCACGTTGAATCGGCATCCCCATACGGCGGCAAATCTCGACCGGACGGCAGAGGCCATCGTCTCCAACCGCCTCAGCATTTCCTCATTGAGGCACAAATGTGGATAACTCGGCAAGCTGGAACCACATGAGTCGATTCGGGTGGACGCAAGAGCCGTGGTGGCGATACGGTCAGGGCATCAGCGCACTGCTACGCGGCTCATGAGGCCCGTTCGGCGCCACGATAAGCCCAATCAGCCCAATGGAGGACTGTTATGCCACATGATTTCGACCGTCAGAAGAACCAGCATGAGCCGTATGACAATCGTCATACATCATGGTATGCTGAGAAACAACAAACGAATATCGAGATACACCCGCACGCCTTGCAAGCCCATCGGCTGACCCGAGAACAGATTGAAACCGCATTTGCGACCCGCATAGGACCAGCACGAATCCGCACACGAGATCACGATGCCGACCCACCTCGGTGGGCAGTCATCGGCTTCGACCGGGAACGCCGACCTATCGAACTGGTATACGTCGAAACCGCCGACCCTGAGCCGGTGATCATCCACGCGAACTATCTCACCAAAGGATTTTTCACAGAATGGAGCCGGGCATGAAGCAATACATCGCCGAAGATGGCACACCAATCACCGACGCCATGGTCGAACGCTGGGCGCAAGAGGCTGAAGACGGATTCCCGGATTCGACACTCACACGGGAAGACGACCCGTTCCCTCCCAGCGGCACGGACATGAAGGCACACACTATCCGTATGCCCGAAGCGCTCTGGAAACTAGTCGAAGCCGCAGCTCAGGCCAAAAAGGTCACGCCCAGCGAATACACCCGTCAGGCGCTCGGACGGAGCCTCGCGCAATCCGAACTCACCCGCGAGCAAAAGATATCGATTTATGCACAGGCGCACGGCATCACCCGCGACGAGGCGATTAACGAACTGCTCGATAAGGCGCTAGCCTGATTCGCATATCGGCGAACCCGAAGCCCTCGGAACAGTTATTAGCGCTGGTCGTATTCACTGGCAGTCAGCAGCCCGCGCCAGCTCGTCGAGGCGCGCGGCGAAGCGGGGCCAGTCGGTCTTCATGGCGGTCAGGAGCCTCAAGGAAGGCACCTGATCGACCGGAATCCAGCTGATTTCCTTGCTTTCGTCGTCGTTGGGGCGCGGGTCAACGCGATGCCCCGGTTTCTCGAACGCGAAGACCGTGGTGTAGGCCCACGGGCCATGGTCCTCGCGGTAGGAGCCGACCACCTCGATGTCTTCGGGGGTGATGTTCGCCTCTTCGTAGCTCTCACGCAGCGCGCCCTCGATCGGCGACTCGCCGTCCGCGGTGGCGCCGCCCGGAATGCCCCAGGTGCCGCCTTCCGCGCTCCACGCGGCGCGATGCTGCATCACCACATGGGTCACCTTGCCGGTCGCCGGATCACGGCGGGCCAGCAGGATGCCCGAAGCGCCGTTGGTGCCCCAATGCTTGCGGCCGCACGCGCAGTCCACCCAGCCGTCACCGGGCTGATGCACGTTCTCGATCGGGGGCAGATTGTCCTTGCCGGCCGCCGCGATGCCGGCCGCATCCGCGGATTCCGGGGCGATCTCGCCGCGCTGCACATTCCACAGGTCGGTCCAGTCCACGCCCAGTTCCTTAACCAGCTTGCGCAGCAGCGGCAGGCTGATGCCGATGATGCCATGCGGGTCGCCCTCGACACCGTCGATGAACGCGCCGCCGAAGCCTTCAAGCGTAAACGATCCGGCCACTTCCAGCGGCTCGCCGGTGGCGATGTACCGCTCGATGTCCTTATCGGAGTAATCGCCGAACTTCACTACGGCGTGACTGGCGCCGCGTGCCACGCGCCCGCTGGCGAAATCGATGACGCAGTGCCCGGTCCACAGCTCACCGCTGGCACCGCGCATCCGGCGCAGACGCTCGCGCGCGACCTCGGGGCTGTGCGGCTTGCCATAGCATTCGCCGTCCATGAGGAACATCGAATCGCAGCCGACGATGAGCGGGCCGATGCTTGACCGCGTCAGTCCCGGCTGGAGGGCCACAACGTTGGAGATCGGCTCGGTGACGGTCGGCATGTCCACGCCGGAGAAGTCGCGTGTGGTGGCGATGCGGTCCTTGGAGTAGTCGATGGGCGCGGCGGCGGCTGTGGCGGCCGACTGGACGCTCTGGCCTGAACCATCCCGCCCCTCGCCCTGCCCCTGTCGGCCCGGCTCTTCCGAACCCGTCACCGCGGCGGCAGCATCCTCAGCCTGCACTTCCGGGGCGCGCAGCGGGTAGGCGATTACCCGCTCGCCGGTCGCGGAGGCGGCCGTGGCGGCCACGTCACGATACGCGCGATGCACGGCCTGCGCCTTGGCTTCGGCAAGAATCATCACCCGCTGGTCCACGGTCAGCTCATCGACCGTGACGCCGGCAGCCTGCGCGGCGGTTTTGAGCGCGGCCGGCTCGTCCACATGCGAGACGCGGATGGTCGGGCAGATGCCGGCCGAATACAGCACATCGCGGCGCGGGCGCGACTTGGACGCCAAAATCAGCGGAATGGGAACGGACATACACCCTCCTGACGTAGGTTCACTACCAGCTTCATACCAACGCTACCGGCACCGCGCACGGCACGCATAACGCAGAATGCATCACATAAGCTACGTGGGCACCGCACACGCCGTCAACGGTTCACTACCAGCATTGTATGAATCGGCACGGGCATCCCGGAACCGGGCGGCACCAAGACGCGCACAATGCACAATCCGCATCACGCGCGACACGCCCGGGCCGAATTCGCCGCAACGATTCGCCGCCCGCACACGTATATACCTGTGACACAACGACAGGAAACTGGGGAGACGACGATGGGCTGGTTCACGGCGCGACGCGGCAGGACGAGGGGCGACGGCACATCCGCCGCAACGCCGTCCGCCAAGAGCACCTCACCGGCCGACTCCGCAACTTCCGCTGCGCAGACGCCGTCCGCCGAAAACGCCGCAACCGAACGCCGACTCATCCGCGCAATCGTGCGGCACAGCTCGCAGACCGCAGCCGACCAATTGGTGCGCATGTATTTCGATGACGTGCTCGCCTTCGTCTGGCGCGTGACCGGGGACCGGGAACACGCGCTCGATCTGACCCAGGAGACGATGATCGCAGCGTTACGCTCGCTCTCCGGATACGACCCGGACAAAGCGTCTCTGCGCACATGGCTGTACGCCATCGCCTCGCACAAAGTAATCGACGCGAGGCGGACGAATCGCGTTACCGTCACACCGCTGCCGATGGACGAGACGCTGGACGGCACCGGCACCATACGCAAAACCCGCATCGACGGCAACCCATCGGGAGTCATCACGGTGGCGGGCGACGGGCCGAACCGCACCCGCGACCCGGCCGACATCCAGGCCGACGCCGATCTGCTCGCCCGCATCGATGCCTTTGTAGGACGGTTCGACGCCGGCACACAGGAGATCTTCCATTTACACACGGCCGCAGGTCTACCGTTTCCGCAGATCGCAGCGGCCCGCGGCGAGCGCACCGAAACCGTGAAGGCCCGCTATTACCGACTGATCCAAGCGATTCGAAAGGAGTTCGCCGATGAACGCACAAGCTGATCGAACCAATCGAACTGATCGTTCAATCCCGTCCGATCCGAACAGCCCTGTTGCCAGCAATGCCGAAGCGGCGATGCCGAGTTCCGCCGTTTTCGTCGGCGTCCCGACAAACATCTCCGTCAACGACCATGCCCACGGTTGCCCCAGAGGGAGCGCCGGCGACGGCCTTGTCGGCATGGAGTCGCGCATCATGCGGGCGATGGCGGCACGTGCGGACGCGCCACTCCCCGGCAATGTCGTACATAATCCGGGCGACGGCGGCGCCATCGCCCCCGATACCGCACTCGCCAACGTCATCGTCGACTCGCCCGTGCAACGCGAGCAGGCGATTGCGGCCGCGATCGAAGCCGGAGTGCCGAAGCGTGTCACCCTGTGGTCCACACTGGCCGAAGCGCGCGGTTCGCTACGGTTGCGCGACCTGTTCTTCGGCGCATGGGACTGCGTGGCCGTCGCCCTCGTGATGACCGCGACCGTCTGGCTGATTCCGCTGATACGCCTGTTCACCAACGCCGCATACGCGCTCGCCCATCCCGGCACCGTCTATGCTATGGCGTTCCTGACCGCGCCGTTCCTGTATGAGGCCACGCACCTGCTTGTGCGATTCAAGGAGCATGAAAGCCATACCGACGATTTGCTGCGCACTATGCGCTGGTCGTTCACGCGACTGTGCGCGCTGCGCATGCTGGTGATGGGAGCGGCCGCGGCCACGCTCATCGTGGGCTATGCCGCAGTCGTCAGTGTGCTGGGTGCGCAGGTGGGTCTTGCGGATGGTGGTGCCGGAGGTGGCATCGGCGGAGCGACTCCCTTCTCCGACACCAACGGAATCGGACTCGGCGGCGGAGTGGCCAATGCCGGCATGGTCTGGAGTCCGGCCGGTCTGTCGGGCGTCATACCGGACACCTCGACCGCCCGGTTCTCGCTGATGACGCTACTAGGCATTGCCTTCAGCGCGCTGTTCGTGTTCGGTATCGCACAGCTCGTGGCAGACGTGCACGCCCACTGGCCGTGGTCGATGATCGCGGTACCTGCCCTCTGGGTAGCGCTGTGCGTGGCGCTGCTGGTCTGGCACGACGCGCTGGCGCCGCTGCTGGCCGGACTGCCGCCAATGGTCGCGCTTATCACCGCCGTGGCGACCGGCGTGGCGTATTTTGCGGCAATGGGCCGATTCGTACGGCTCGAGCCAGCCTTCGCCGAAGCCGCATGATGCCGTAATCCGCTCCCTTCCATATCAGTCCAGTCCATTCCACTCCATTCCCATAGCCCATCCCGTTACTCGCCGATTCGATAGCGTCCCGCGTCTTCTGAAAGGAATCGCAATGCTCACCGTTGACAACGTATCCAAGAAGCTCTCCGGCAAAACCATCCTGCATGACATCAATCTCGAGTTCGACCACGGCGTCTACGGCCTGTTGGCCCCGAACGGCGCGGGCAAGACCACGCTGATGAAGCTCATGACCACGCTGCTGTTCCCCGATTCCGGCTCGATTCGGCTGGACGGCGAAGACATCGTGGCGCTCGGCGAGCGCTATCGCGGCCAAATCGGATATTTGCCGCAGGATTTCGGCTACTACCCCGGCTACACGCCTCGTCAGTTCCTGCGCTACATCGCCGCGTTGCAGGGCATGCCCAGGCATGGGTTGGACGCACGCATCGACGCGCTGCTGGACATGGTGGGCCTGTCCGAGGCCGCCAACAAGCGAATGCGCACGTTCTCAGGCGGCATGATCCAGCGCGTCGGCATCGCGCAGGCGCTCGTACACGACCCGAGCATCCTGATTCTCGACGAGCCTACCGCCGGACTCGATCCCAAGGAACGTGTGCGCTTCCGCAACATCATCCATTCGCTCGCCGCCGATCGTATCGTGATCCTCTCCACTCATATCGTCTCCGATTTGGAAACGATTGCAGGCCACATCGTGATGCTGCGCGACGGCACGGTGTACACGAACGCCTCGCCCGCCGACATCTGCTCGTCCTTGGAAGGCCGGATCTACGAGGTGGCAGCGGGGACGCCCCTCGCCGAAGACCAGCGGTTGCTTTCGGAGGTGCAGTACGGCGGCGAGACCAGACTGCGCATCTACTCGGAGGACCCCATTGCCGGGGGCGCAAACGCATCCGGTCCCAACGTGACTTCGGCTGGTCTGTCTCCGACCGGGTTGGCCACCGGGTTGGCCACCGGCATGGCAACCGGTACGGCAACCGGCATAGCAACCGGCGCGGCTGTCAACCCGACGGCTAGCTCAGCCGCCTATCCAACAGCCAACCCTGCCGCCTACCCAGCAGCAACCCCAGCAACAACCCCAGCAACCGCCCCAGTCATGGTCGCCCCGAACCTTGAGGACGCCTTCCTTGTCATCTATGGAGGCTGACATGGCCATCCACATGCAACCACTACGATTCACCGGCGGCGAGCTCGTCAAGATCGCGCGGCTCCCGCTGGTATGGGCGGTCATCGTCCTGTGTGCGCTGGTGAATCTGCTGATGGCCGCGGCGGCCACCCCCGCGAATACCGTCGCGCGGTATAACTACGCGAGCGCCGTCGCCGTGGCCATCGGCGGCAAAGTCGGACCCGAGTTCGACCGGGCACTTGCGCTGATCGGTCCGTCCGGCGGCGCCGCATCATCCAGAGGCGCCACATCATCCGGCAGCGCTGCATCATCCAGCGGCACCACACCGCCCGACACGGAAACCGTCCCCGATGCTAAGCCAACCACCAGCCCCGTCATCATCGCACGGATTCCCAAGGAGTCGACGATGACCGCAGACGAACTGCACCGGCAGCTGACCGCGATCACGCACGGCGCCACGAACACACTCGCCGGCTACGACGCCACGGCCACGCGCGACGCGATGCTCGCGCAGGTTGCCGGCGACCCGGCTGCCACATGGCTGATGCAGCGCAAATACGATGCCTACGCCGCTCGCGTGGCCCATCTGGCTAGCACCGGCGCGGCGCTGGATCTGGCGGCCGGCTCGGCCACCGACCCGACGTTGAACCATTGGACGAATATGACCGGCTACCTGTTCTTCGAGACGTGCACGTTGGCGGTGCTGCTCATGGCGTTGGCGCTCGGCTACGAGCGTACGGCGGGCACCGAGCAACTCATGATGGCCACGCGCGTCGGACGGCGACTGGTCGCACCGAAGATCGCGGCAGGCCTGATCGCCTCGACAATCGCGTACCTGCTGCTCGTGGCGGCGATCGTCATACCGTATCTCATGGTGTTCGACGTACGCGGCGTATGGAGCGCGAGCGTGACGAGCCAGTTCAACACGGTGTTCGGGCAGCGTCCGTTCGTCACATGGTGGAATCTGACCATCGGACAGTATCTGTTCGTGCGGCTGGCGCTGGGTCTGGCAATCACGCTGTGCTTCGCGCTGTTCACGGCGACTCTCGGGCTGCTGATGCGCAACACGTTCGCGGTGGCGGGATGCGTGGGCATCGCCGTGGTACTGGTCATCGGCATTGTAGGCGCGGCGCATGCAACGGGACTGCCGTGGGTCGCGTGGATTGGCGGGTTCAACCCGGTGGGCGTACTGCTGCTGCGCGAACAATGGTTCACCGAACTTGGCTTGGACGCGCCCACCGCCTTCTGGGAGACCGGCGTGACCGCCTGCTCGCTCGTGTATCTCACGGCCGCATTGACTGCGGCATGGCGGGCGTTCCGCCACAGGGATCTGGCTGCCTGAACCGCCATCACCTACAGAACATCATCACCTACAGAACATCATCACCTACAAGGTCACATGCACAACACTCGCAATACTTGCAAAGGAGTCATCATGACACTGTTCGCCGCGGAAATGCGCAAAATCTGGCGCCCGATCCCAGTATTGATACTCATGGCCATGGGCGCGCTCTGGGCGTTCGTCGGCATCATGCCCGCCTATCAGGCCTTTACGGAAACCGAGCGCAGCGTGGGCTTCCTGCCGCTCGATCTGACCAGCGAGCGCCGGCTCGTCACCCGCTACGGACCGCTCACCGACCAGTCCACCATCGACCGGATGAAGGCGGACATCCCACGCCTGGAGCAACAGGCCACACGCGACATCCAAGCGCATCCGGCCGAGGCGAAGACGCTCGGCATCACTGATTTCGCCGGCTACAAACACTGGTACAGCTCAATCGCCGACCAGACGTTCTACCCTACCGATGCGCCCAACACCATTCCGGAGGGGCGCACGGCGACCGGCGCGAGCACTGCCGAGAGCGCCGCCATCAGGGAAGCCAGGAAGAAAACCGATCCGACCGCTACCATGACCGAGGCGGAGCAAGCAGCGATGTTCGAGGCCGAGCGCACGCTGTCCAATGGTTCCGAAGCGCTGCAGGATCTGCATAACATCGCACTGCTGATGCAGCACTTCCCCATCACCCAGTCCGATGCGCAACGTAATCTCGACAATTCGGTCGCAATGTTGCGCTCCACCGCGCGCACCGACCATCCGGTCACGCCATTGCAGCAGCAGTTTGAGCGGGACTATCGGACGGCAGCGGCAAACGGCTGGGATGGCACCGTCTCCGGCGGATGCGCGGCCATGGACGTCACCGGCAAGACCGTGACCAATGAGTCCGGTGGCACGGAGGACACCCCGACGGATGGCGGCGATACCACCGGCTCCGACGCCGCCAGCACCGATAGCAGCAGCTCCGCTAGCAGCGGCTCCGGCGCAACGACTTCCGACGATAACGGCTCATCCGACGCATCCAACGAATCCGGCAGCACAGGTGACGCCCAGCTTGGCGAGGGCTGCGATCTGGCAGACGCCTCGCTGGGGTCATCATCATATCGGGTTCCCGGCACGATGCCGTCATCGGTGACCGACCGACTGGCGCGCTACGCCGCACATCCCGGCCAATCCAGCTACATCGCATACGACATCGTGGAGAGCACATGGTCGTATGCCTTTGCGGTCGCGGTCTTTACAGTAATCGCCTCCGCCGCGCTCACCATACCGGTGATGGTCCGCGATCGCGGACGACGCATGACCCAGCTGCAGTGGGCGTCGCGTTCCGGACGGTCCGGACGGCGTACGCGCGTGGCGGCCGTGGCGGTAAGTTCCTTGCTGGTCAGCGTGCTGACGTTGACGGCGTTCGGCGTGCCGCTAGCAGTGTTGTTGCGCGATTTTCTTGGCACGCCGGTGCTGAATCTCAACACGAATGTCAGCATGGGTGAAGTCTCGTTCGAGATGCCCTTCGGTGTGCCGATCGTACCGTGGGCCTATTGGACGCTCGGACAGTATCTGGCGATTATCGGCGTGACCATCGTGGTGCTGACCTTGGCCATGACGATGGCGGGCGCGTGGCTGTGCCGTTCGACGGGCTCCATCATCCGCATGCTGCTGATCATGGTGCCGTTGCTGGCATTGGTACTGCTTACGGCGCAATTCGTCTACTTCCAGAACATGTTCCTGATGGGCAACTGGCTGACGAACCGCCTGACCATGCCCGGGCTCGAAGCCTGGCTGCCGCTTGCCGCGCTGATGCTTGCCGCGCTGGCGTGGGCCGTCTCGCTGCGACGGCTGCGCCAACGCGAACTGCTGCGGTGAACGGTGACCCGGCTGTTGCCTCTATCGCCGTTCGATTTCGACGCCGGCGGTGTTGATGGGCAGATGCAGCACCCGCCAGTGACCGGAGGCCAGCTGGTTGACGGCCACCTGATCGATGGCCTCGCGCGCGTCGCCGTAATGCAGCACGAGCACGCACGGGCCGGCACCGGAGACGGCGGCGGCATAGCCCCTGGAGCGGAACAGCGCGATGAGTTCGGTGGACGGCGGCATGAGCGGCGCACGGTACGGCTGGTGCAGCCGGTCCTGCGTGGCCGTGAACAGCAGCGCGTTGGCCTGAGATGCCGCGGAGGCGAATGCGGCGGCGGTCACTGGCGCGTTCGACGCAGCCACGGCGGTCCCGGCGCTGGCAGCACCGGCGCCGGACATCGCAACATCACCGCCGAGCGCATCGGCACCGCCCTGGGCCGCGGCCTGGGCGAGGACGACCGGGTTCATCGCGGCGGGCAGCAGTCCCACGCGGGAGACGTTGTATACGGCGTCCTTGTGCGGCAATTCCTTGGGCAGCGCCTGACGGGCCTTTTCGGTGGACAGCTCGTAATCGGGCACGAACACGGCGGCCGTGATGGCCGGATCGACCGGATAGTTGACGGTGTGGAAGCCGCCGTGCAGCGGCTCGCCGCCGGGGATGGCCACCGAGCCGACGCCTTCGGCCGTGGCGAAGTCCCACGAGACCGTCAGTCCGCCGAAGACGGCCGGCGCCACGTTGTCCGGGTGACCTTCGATCTGTGCGGCCATGTCGAAGATGGCCGGACGGTTGAGGTCGCCGGGCTGCGCGAAGGCGGCCGCCGCCGCGATGCCAGCCACGATGGCCTCGGCGGAGGAGCCCATACCACGCGCCTGCGGGATGTTGTTGGTGGCTTCAAGCGTGAAGCCGAGGCGCCCCAGACCGAAGGTGGCGCAGGCGCGGCGGAAGGTGGAGACCACCAGATGCGTCTCGTCGCGCGGCAGTGTGTCCTCGCCCTCGCCGTGGATGAACACATGGGCCACGCCATCGGACGGGTCGGGATTGAGCGTGAAGGTGAGCTCGTCGTGATAGTCGAGCGCCAGACCCACGGTGTCGAAACCGGAGCCCAGATTGGCGGAAGTGGCCGGTACGCGCACCTTGACCTGTGTACAGATTGGATTCATTGGTATCTCCGATTGACAGGGGACTCCCCCTCAGTCTCACTGCGTTCGACAGCTCCCCTCAAAGAGGGGAGCCACGGGGCTTATGCCGAGGCTCACTGGCAGCTCCTCTCAAAAAGGGGAGCCATGAACCCGCATCGTGGCGCCCTTCTCTGAGGGGAGCTGTCAGGCGTAGCCTGACTGAGGGGAGCTCCACACGGTATGGCACATCGCACCATGCGTAATGCCACACTGTTCTGCGGCGCTCACAACACTATCGCGGTCGGCATTCGGCGCCGCTGAAAGCCCGCCCGACCTGTGGGAACCTGCAGTCAGTCCAGCACGCGCAGGATGGACGGTTCGCCGGTCACGAAGTCGAGGGCCTGAACGGCCTTGACGGTCGCACGCAGCGTTTCCTCGTCGGTCAGATGGGTCACCACGCGCAGCTGCTGGATCTCGCCGTCGTAGCCCGGATCGGTCAGCGTGGGCTTCAGGTCCTGGTTCACGCCGTTGATGGACACGCCGTTCTTGGCGAACTCGGTGGCGATGGCGGCCAGCACGCCCGGCTTGTCGTGGATGAGGAAGCGCACGGCGAAGGCGGCCTTGGAGGCGCTGACGGGGGCCTTGGGCAGGTTCTTGTACAGCGGGATGGACGGGCCGGTGCAGCCCGCGGCGATGTGACGGGCCTCGGTGACCACGTCGCCCACCACGGCGGAGGCGGTCGGCGCGCCGCCGGCGCCGCGGCCGTAGAACATGAGGTCGTCGGCGGCCTCGGCCTTGACGAAGATTGCGTTGAACGAACCGTGCACGGAGGCGAGCGGGTGGGATTCGGGCAGCAGCGCCGGGTAGACGCGAGCGGAGACGCCGGCCTCGCCGTTCTCGACCACGGCGAGCAGCTTGATGACCTTGCCCTCGGCGGTGGCTGCGGCGATGTCGTCGGCGGTGATCTTGGTGATGCCCTCGACGGACACGTCGTCGATGGTCACCGGCGTGTGGAAGCCGAGCGTGGCCATGATGGCGGCCTTGTTGGCGGCGTCGTAGCCCTCGATGTCGCCGGTCGGGTCGGCCTCGGCGTAGCCCTTGGCCTGCGCGTCCTTGAGGACGTCATCGAACTGGAGGCCCTTGGTGGTCATCTCGTCAAGAATGTAGTTGGTGGTGCCGTTGACGATGCCGAGCATGCTGGTCACCTTGTCACCCACAAGGGACTCACGCAGCGGGCGCAGGAACGGAATCGCGCCGCCCACGGCCGCCTCGAAGTAGATGTCGACGCCCTTGGCCTCGGCGGCGGCGTAGATCTCCGGGCCATACTTGGCCAGCAGCGCCTTGTTGGCAGTCACGACGGATGCGCCGGACTCGATGGCGGCGAGCACGAAGGTGCGGGCCACGGTGGTGCCGCCGATGAGCTCGATGACGATGTCCGAGCTGGTGGCCACACTCATGGTGTCCGTGGTGACGATGGACTGGTCGATCCACGGGAACTTCTCGGTTTCCTTGGGGTCCAGGCAAGCCACGCCGGTCAGCTCGATCGGGCGGCCGATGCGGGCGGAAAGCTCGTCCTTCTGCTCGACGATGAGGCGGGCGGTCTGCGAGCCGACCGTGCCGGCGCCCAGCAGACCTACGCGGATCGGGGTGTCATTGTGTTCTGCCACTTCGGGGTCCTTCCACAAAAATATTTCTATGTCCCACGGTTATTTT
Source organism: Bifidobacterium sp. UTBIF-78 (assembly GCF_006408945.1). Lineage (NCBI taxonomy): Bacteria > Bacillati > Actinomycetota > Actinomycetes > Bifidobacteriales > Bifidobacteriaceae > Bifidobacterium > Bifidobacterium sp. UTBIF-78. Next base: position 7,306 of record NZ_JFAO01000040.1, on the reverse strand, counting down.
ACGGATTATTTCCTACAGAGGCACGGACGGCGCTCGCAGATTTACTGATCCATTTGTATTATGACCCATCCTCGCACCCGTTGCATGGGGTATCTCGTTTGCAAGGGGTACATTCCCGCTTTCTCGAACATGTATCTGCCTTGCAAGGGGTACCTCAACAGTGGAATCCCGAGTAGATGCGCCGTCATTTCAACGTCAATACTCGGGACTTCCCATTTAAGGTACCCCTTGCAAGGCAGATACGTGTCTGCAGAAGCGGAAATGTACCCCTTGCAGAGGAGATAGCCTCTCTTTCGCCCCATACATGCAGTAAATGCGAGTCGCCGCGATGATTCGGCGCTAATGGTCCGTCTTGCCAATGATTGAGGTTTCGGCTTCCGTTTCTCCCCGTCAGCTTCGCTGCCAGCCCGTCCCCAATCAAGGACGCGCCCTGAGCGCCATCGGAAGGGGCCAATACCACTCAGACAACGCCAAACCAGACCACTAATGGTCTGTCTCGCAATTGTTTGAGTGGTGTTGGCCCTCTCTGATGAGGGGGCTGTCAGCGAAGCTGACTAGGGGAGAGAAAAACCTGAAGTCCTCAATTGTTTAAGAGACAGACCACTGGCACCCGGCCAATATTCCTCGGCCGGAGCCTCATCTGGTCTACTCGCTGACGTCGAGGGCCAGCAGGTCGTCGATGGTCTGACGGCGGAGCATCACATGCGCGCCGGATGCGCCGACGGCCACGACGGCGGGGATGAGCGCCTGGTTGTAGTTGCTTGCCATCGTGCGCCCGTAGGCGCCGGTGACCGGCACTGCCAGGATGTCACCGCGCTTGAGATCGGCGGGAAGCCGCACCTCGTGAACCACGATGTCGCCGGATTCGCAGTGCATGCCCACCACGCGGGCGAGCATCGTCTCGTCGGAGCCCTTGCGGTTGGCCAGCCGCGCGGTGTAGTCGGCGCCGTACAGGGCCGGGCGGATGTTGTCGGACATGCCGCCGTCCACGGAGACGTACACGCGCTCGTCGATTGGATTGCCGGCTGCGTCCTTGGGCTGGTGGTCGCCTTCACCGCTCAGGTGCACATGCTTGATGGTGCCCACGCGGTACAGGGTCACGCCGGCGGGGGCCACGATGTAGCGACCGGGCTCGAAGCTGATGGCCGGCGCGGGCATGCCGAAGGCGCGGTTGGTCTCGGCAACCGCATTGGCCAGACGGCCGAGTTCCACGTCGATGTCCATCGAATCCTCGCCGTCCGTGTAGGCCACGGAGTAACCGCCGCCGAGGTCGATTTCGGGCAGGATATAGGCGTCGGTGGCCCACAGGGTCTTGCGCAGCAGCATCATGCGGCGGGCGGCCTGGATGAAGGCGTTCGCGTCATGGATGTTGGAGCCGATGTGCGAGTGCGCACCCACCAGCTCGAGCACGTCCTGATTGGCGAGGATGGTCTTGAGCACGGCGATGGACGGGCCGTCGGCGATGGCCTCCATCGCGGCGGCGAGCGCCCGGTCCTTGTCGGAGACCTCCTCGTGGCTCAGGTCGTAGGGGTATTTGACGTCGTATTGCAGCTTGCGTTCGTGCTGGTGGCCCTCGGCGGGCATAGCGCCGGAAACGTTGGCGGAGACGGCGTCGGCCGTTGCCGCGTCGGTGTCCGCAGTCGTCTGGGCCGGAGAGATACGCGCGTTCGTGGCGGCCGGGGTGACGTCGGCAAGGTCATTGAGCACGTCGAGCACGGCGGCATCCGCATCGGCGGCCAGCAGCGGCACGCCGAACTTCTGATCCTCATGGGCGGTGGAGATGTACTCATGACCGCCCGCGTGCACGCCGACGGTGACGCGCAGCATCACGCGGGCGCGCTTGCCGAGACGGCGGGCGATGGCCGCGATGCGTTCCGGCTCGTCCGGCGAATCGACCACGATCTTGGCGAAACCCTGTTCGATGGCAAGCTCGATTTCGGCGTCGGACTTGTTGTTGCCGTGCAGCACCAGACGACGGCCGGGCGCGCCGGCGGCGAGGGCGATGCGCATCTCCCCCATCGTGCAGGTGTCCACGTACATGCCGGCGTCGAGTACCAGACGCACGATCTCCTTGGAGAGGAACGCCTTGCCGGCGAAGCTCACATGCGTGGTGGAGGTGTTGAACGCCTCGGCGGCGGCACGCACGAAGTGACGGGCGCGCGCGTCCACCTCGTCGGTGTCGATGACATAGAGCGGCGAGCCGAACTCATCCAGCAGCGATTCCGCCGTGCGGCCGTGGAAGGTGAGGGCGCCGGTGGCCGGGTCGATGGCCGAAGCAGCCGGCCAGATATGGGAAATAGACATTATGCAAGTCCTTAAACTCCCCTCAGTCCGCTGCGCGGCCAGCTCCCCTCAGGGAGGGAAACCAAGCCAAACGCATACGAGTTGGCTCCCCTCCCTGAGGGGAGCTGTCGCCATCGGCGACTGAGGGGAGCCAACTTCAGAAACCTGAAAACCTAGTATGCCGCGCCATTAATTCGTTGTATATATCTGACTCCCCTTGTTAGGACGTTGCCGTCCTGCAAACAGCGAAGCTGTTTGCAGGACGAACTGGCCCGCGAAGCGGGACTGAGGGGTAGTCAATTCATCAACGAATTTCTGACGCGCCATACTAGTATGCCGTCACATTTTCTCTGGACGGACAGTCCAGTGGACTGTCCGTAGCAGCGAGCAGCGATAGCGTCACGAGCGTCGCAGGGGACAGCGATGGCCGAAGGCCGTCACATTTTCTCGGGAGCGGAGACGCCGAGCAGGTCGAGGCCGGCGGCGATCACGTCGCGCACGGCGTCGTTGAGCTTGAGACGGGCGGCAGCGCGCGCCGGCTCCGGGTTCTTGGCGATTTCAAGGGCCTTGCGGTCCTCCTCGTCTCCGCGGGTCTCCGGCTCGGTCAGGGCCATCGGCACCACGCGCTCCACGTTGTACCACTTGTGGTAAGCGGCGGCCAAGTCCTCGAGGTAATGTGCGACACGATGCGGCGCGCGGGCATCGCCGGCCAAGGTGAGCAGCGCCGGCCACTGGGCGAGCGCGGCGAGCACTTCGCCGTCAGCCTCGGTGTCGAGCAGGGAGAGATCAGCACCGTCATACGAAATGCCGGCAGCCTCGGCGTTGCGGTCCACGTTGCAGGAGCGGGCGTGCGCGTACTGCACGTAGTAGACCGGGTTGTCGTTGGAGTGGGAGGCGAGCAGGTTCAGGTCGATGTCCACCGGAGAGTTGTAGTCGGTGCGGGCGAGCGAGTAGCGCGAGGCGTCCACGCCGATGGCCTCGGTGAGGTCGTCGATGGTGACCACGTTGCCGGCGCGCTTCGACATGCGCACGGCCTTGCCGTCCTTGAGCACGTTGACCAGCTGGCCGATGAGGATCTGCATGTTCTCGCCCGGCTCATCGCCGAACGCCGCGCACATGGCCATCATGCGGCCAATGTAGCCGTGGTGGTCGGCGCCGAGCATATAGATGGCGACGTCGGCCGGGGCGGACGGCTTGCCGTCGCGGTGGCGCTTGTTCCAGTAGTAGGCGATGTCGGCCGCGAAGTAGGCGTACTCGCCGTTGGACTTCAGGATCACGCGGTCCTTGTCGTCACCGTGCTTGGTGGACTCGAACCAGGTGGCGCCATCCTTCTCGTAGATGTCGCCGCGCTCGCGCAGCACCTCGATGGCGCGCTGCACCTCGCCGTCGGTGTACAGGCTGTTCTCGTGGAACCACACGTCGAAGTTCACACGGAAGTCCTTCATGGACTGCTGGATCTCGGTGAACATCATCGGCACGGCGCGCTTGCGGAACTCCTCACGCAGCGCGGAATCGGACTCGCCGATTGGCTCGCCATCGGCGTTGAGTCCCTGATCGGCATGGTCGAGGGCGGTCAGGTCCACGCCGTCGGCCTGCGCCTCGGCCTGGACGCGACGCGCGATCTCGTCGATGTAGGCGCCCTTGTAGCCGTCGAACGGGGTTTCGGTCTGGTAGCCGGCCTCGCCAAGGTTGTTGTCGCGGGCCCATGCGGCCACGAGCGACTTGGCAAAGCGGTTGATCTGCTCACCGTGATCGTTGAAGTAGTATTCACGCACGACCTTGGCACCGTTGGCCTCGAGCACGCGGGCCATCGCGTCGCCGACGGCCGCCCAACGGGTGCCGCCGATGTGAATCGGGCCGGTGGGGTTGGCGGAGACGAACTCGAGGTTCAGGGTCTTGCCGGCGAGGTGGTCGTTGCGGCCGAACGTGGAGATGCCATGTTCGTCCTTCGTGGCCGCCAGCACCTGATCGACCACGGCGGCGGCCGACGCGGAGTCGAGCGTGATGTTGATGAAGCCGGGGCCTGCCACTTCGACCGACTTGACGCCGTCGGCCTTGACGAGCTCGGCCGCGAACAGTTCGGCCAGGTCATGGGGGCGCATGCCCGCCTTCTTGGCCAGCTGCATGGCGATGTTGGAGGCCCAGTCGCCGTGCGCGCGGTCCTTCGGACGCATGACGGCCAGCTTCTCGACAGGCGGGATCAGATCGTCGGTCAGCTGGCCGGCCTGACCGGCTGCGACGATGTTGTGGGCGATGTTGGAAATCAGTTCACTTAACGCTTCAGGGCTCATTCTTTCAAGGATACCGGCAACGGTGACGTTTGGCGGATTTGGTGGCGGCCGCGGCTACGCACAGGCTCGGTCATGGCTCTTGCCGCATTCCATTGGTACGTGGTTCATTAATCCGCGGCCCTTTGGCATGCGATCCTTTAATCCGCGGCCAATATTCTGCGTCAGAAATTCGCTGAAGAATTCACTACCCCTCAGTCCCGCTTCGCGGGCAAGCTCCCCTAACAAGGGGAACCCAAAATATAATCAACGAATTTCCGACGCGGGGCACCAAACAGGAATTCAAATCCGGAAGCAGCGGAACCCGATGTTTCCGGGTGCATCTTGCGGCTGCATATTTCGGATACACCTTACGGATACATACCGTTTGCGCTTAGCCGGCGACAATCGTTGCATTCGCGCGCAGGCTCGCCGAACTCCTATACATACCGACCGACGGTATGTATAGTGCGGGGCAACAAACAAACACGAGAATTCCCTCCCCGGCGTACGTACCGGCGGTGTCCTTTAAAAGTCGATGAGGAGCACCACGTCTTCCCTCCCGACGTACGTGCCAGCGGTACCCTATCGGGAAATCCGGGGGAATCGGAAGATGGGAAAAAACCGAGAGGAATCCCTCAGGAGAGGAGACCATATGGCGCGCAACGCGCACCCCGAGGTAACCGAACGGCGCATCCTTGAGGCCGCTCGCGACCTGTTCGTCGAAAAGGGGTACGAGAAGACCACGATCCAGAACATCGTGGACCGGCTCGGCAACCTTTCCAAAGGCGCGATTTACCATCATTTCGCCTCCAAGGAAGCCATTCTCGACCGGTTGAACGGCACCGACTGGAATCACAGCCAAGGCATCCGCGACCAGATCATGGCCCGAACCGACCTGACCGGTCTCGAACGGCTGCGCGCGCTGTTCAGACTCGCCGTCGGGGATACGGAGCACAGCAAGCTCAATCAAGCGACGATGCCGATGCTGAACGATCCGGTCTGCCTCGCCTCCAACATGCATTTCTGGGCGGCGGAGCTGCCGGATCACTGGCTACCCATCATCGAACAAGGCGTCGCCGACGGCTCAATCCCCACCGAGTATCCGCGCGAGGCCGCCGAACTCATCGCGCTGCTCACCAATTACTGGTTGCTGCCCATGTTCTACCCGGCTTCGACGTCAGAGTTACGGCACCGTGTCCGATGCTTCGCAATCATGCTGGACGCAATCAACGTACCGGTGTTCGATGAGGAACTCATCGAACAGACCATTGATTTTTACCTATCGCTCAATGGGTCGCTCAATTGAGGAATCATCTCAAGGCACCATAAGGAAGCATAAGGAAGCACCATGGCATCGCAATCACCACAACCGCAGCAATCCCCGCTGCGCAGCGCGAACTTCATCCTGCTCGTCACCGGCCAGGGCATCTCGCTGTTCGGCAACCTGATGCTCCGTTTCGCCATGTCGATGTGGGTGCTGGACGAGACCGGTTCGGCCACCGTGTTCGCTTCGATTCTGGCGGTCTCCATCGTGCCGACTATCATCCTCTCCCCCTTCGGCGGCGTGCTGGCCGACCGCATGAACCGCCGGACCATCATGGTGGCGCTCGACGCGGCCTCGGGCGTGCTGGTATTCGTCAGTGCCCTCGTCTTCGCCTCCATCGGGTTCAATATGGTCGCCATCGCAGTGATGCAGGTGCTGCTCGCCGTGCTCGGCGCGTTCGAGACCCCGACCGTGCAGGCCGCGCTCCCCCAGATGTACCGGTCCTACGGTCAGGCCACGATGCGTCAGGCGATGGCCGTGGTCAATCAGGTGCAGCAAGTCGGCTCGCTTCTGCCCAGTTTCCTTGGCGGCGTGCTCTACGCGATGTTCGGCATCCGCCTCATGATGACGATCACCATCGTGAGCTTCGCGACGGCCGCTGTGCTGGAATGCTTCATCCGACTCGCCGCGCCCGATCGCGGCGACGAACAGTTGCCGACACCGATCGAGGATCTCAAGTCCGGCATCCGTTTTCTTATCAGGGACCGCCCCAAGGTATTCCAACTGCTGCTGTTCGCGGCGGCGCTGAACTTCCTGATCACCGGCTACGCGGCGGTCGGGTTCCCCTACACGATCCGCACGGTGCTCGGCTTCGATGCGACCGTCTACGGCGTGGCTGACGGTCTGGTGGGCATCGCCGGCGTGGTCGGCGCGTTCGCCGCGGGACTGGTCGCGGCCAAGCTCACGATGCGGCACTTCCCGATGGCGCTGCTGCTGTTCTCGCTGACCGTGGTGCCCCAAGCGGTGGTGTTCCTGTTGCCGGCAAGCCCCTGGATGAGATTGGTGGTGCTGGTGACGTTCACCTGCTGCACGATGATCGCCTGCTGCTTCACCAATCTCATCGCGATCCCAACGATTCAGATGAGCACGCCGGAAGCCATGACCGGCAAGGTGATGGCCATGACCGCAGCCATCTCCATGTGCGCCCAGCCGCTCGGTCAGATGGTGTACGGCTGGGCTTACGACCGGTTCCCGGTGGCGGTCGTTCTGCTCGCCACCGCCGTCGGATCGGCGGCGCTGACAATGCTCATGGTGCCGCTGTCGAAACAGTTCGACGCCTGACGCGACCTACCGCGCTCAGCCCGGGTGCTATTGCATCTCAACGCCCCTGTGAATCCACCAGCAATCCACCAGCAATTCCCTCATGCGGGTCAAAACATAAGTTCCACACATCGTCGTGTTATGTTTCGTCCCATTGGGGCAATGGGGG
>NZ_JFAO01000039.1:0-36408 GCF_006408945.1 Bifidobacterium sp. UTBIF-78 | reverse complement strand
TCATTTCTGTCCCTCGTATACGCCCTCGCCACCCCTACCACTAGCACCAATTGGCGCTGGGTGATGTAGCGAAATTCGGGTGGGATGTCTACGCTGGGAGACATCATCGCTTCGACGAATGAAAGGGAACCATCATGGCATTGTTCCGCAATCTCGGACCGTTCTCCACCACCGCCATCGGTCACGGCGAGATGCCGCTGACCATTGAGAACAACCGCGGTCATGACGTCGGCATCGAAACCCTGCACGCCTCGCTGGACGCCGGTTGCCGTCATATCGACACCGCGTGGGCCTACTACACGCCGGGCGAGGAAGAGCAGACCGGCGAGAAGCTCGTGCGCGAGGCGCTGGCAACGTGGCACGGCCCGAAGGACGAGGTCACCGTGGCCACCAAGATCGGCCTGCGCCGCGTCTGGGGCGAGCATGGCGAGCCGCTGTGGCCGCGTGACGGCAAGCCCGAGCACCTCATCGAATACGGCAAGCAGTCCGCCTTGGCCCTCGGCGTGGACACCATCGACCTGCTGTACCTGCACCGCCATGACCCGGAAGTGCCGTACAACGAGTCCATCGAGGCCCTGAAGCAGCTGGTGGACGAGGGTGTGGCCCGCGTGGCCGGCGTCTCCAACGCTTCCATCGAACAGATCGACATCGCGCGATCCATCCTCGGCGACAAGCTCGTGGCCGTGCAGAACCAGTACTCGCCGATTCATCTCGAGACGCAGGACACGCTCGACTACTGCGCCAAGCTTGGCCTCTCCTTCGTGTGTTGGAGCCCGCTCGGCGGCTATCGTCACCCGTACGACGAATCCAAGTTCGACCCGTTCCGTGAGGTGGCTGCCGCCCACAACGTGAGCTACCAGCGCGTGGTGCTGGCGTGGGAGCTCGCCAAGGGCGACCACATGTTCGTGATTCCGGGCGCGCACCGCCCCGAGACCATCCTCGACTCCCTCAAGGCCGACCAGCTCGAGCTCTCCGAAGAGGAGCTCGCCAAGCTCGGCTGACCTCTTTCGTCTTTGGCTCCCTTTCTTGAGGGGAACTGTCCGCGTAACGAACACGACCACCCGATAGTCCACCTTGGCTCCCCTCGTTGAGGGGAGCTGTCGCTTGCGATTGAGGGGAGCAGACCCGGCCGTATAATCCTCCAGACCAAAGACGGGACTCCGCGAAATCACGCAAGAGGGGAAGTCCCCCCATCCACGTACGAATCCTCCGTCCAACGGAACCCACTGCCGCAGAAAAGGAACATCATGCGTAGAAAACTGATTCTTGACCTCGACACCGGCATCGACGATGCGCTGGCGATCGCCTATGCGTTGGGCAGCGCGGATGAGGTCGATCTGATTGGTATCACTGCCACGTACGGGAATGTGGCGGTGCCGCTGGCGGCGCGCAATGCTCTAGCGGTGCTGCATCTGTTCGGTCGTGACGACGTGCCGGTGTATCCTGGCGTGGACCATCCTATCGCTCCGTCACGTCTGCCGTCGGATGTTGACGGCGCTAGCGCTGACTCTGATGCCGGTGCCGCGAATGGTACGGCCGGGGCCGCCGCCGGCGGTGTGGAGACAGCCCAGACTGATGCCGCCGGTGACGGTACCAGTGACGGTAACGCCGCCGTCGATGCGGGTGTAGCCGATGCCGCCACCGATGCGTCATGGCGTGCCGAGGCGTACGCGGATTGGCGTTCGGACGGTCGCGGCGGCTGGCCGGAAGGCGTGTCGTGGGCTCCGTCGGCGGGTTCGGTGGCGGTCCATCATCCCAATGGCCTAGGCGGGGCCGTGATCCCGGATTCGCCGCGCGGGCCCGAGCCGGCGGGTTCGGCGGTTAGGTTCATCATCGATGCGATGCGTGAGTACGGTCCGGATCTGACGGTCGTGCCCACGGGTGCGATGACGACGATGGCCACGGTATTCCGCGACGCGCCGGACGTCCGCGACTGCGGCACGAACGTCACGTTCATGGGCGGTTCGCTGACCTTGCCGGGCAATGTGAGTCCGGGCGCGGAGGCGAACATCAGCCAGGACCCGGAGGCGGCGGACTATCTGCTGCGGTGCGGCGCGCGCACGACGATGATCGGTCTGGATGTGACCCATCAGACCGCGTTGACCCGTGCGAAGGCGCACGAGTGGGCCGGTCTAGGTACGCCAGCGGGGGATTTCCTGGTGGCGATGACGGATTACTACATCGACTTCTATCTGGCTCATCAGCCGGAGATCCACGGCTGCGGGCTGCATGACCCGTTGGCGGTGGCGGCCGCGTTGGACCCGTCGTTGGTGACGACGTTCGGGTTCAACCTACAGGTGGACGTGGATGGCGCGTTCCGCGGACGCACCATCGGCGACCGGTCCCGTCTGCAGGACCCGGACAAGCACACGCAGGTCGCCTTGGGCGTGGACGTGCACCGCTTCCTCGACCGATTCATGACCCGCGTCACCAACGCTGCACGGTAACGGCGGGATGGTGCTCGGCGGTCACCGTGATCGCTGAGCACCTCGGCACGTGCGCTGTGTGGGCTGCCGTTGCTATCGGTCCTGTTAGTCTTGTTGGTCCCGTTAGTCCAGTCCTGTCATGTGTCTTCCGGACTTCGACGGATGACTGTCGGTTCTCCACGCATTAGTGTCGGTTTTCGACGGTTGACTGACGGACCTCGACGGTTGACTGACGGGTTTCGACGCATCGGTGTCGGATTTCGTACGGCATAGGTATGAAATCCGACAGTCAACCGTCGAGGTCCGACAGTTAATGGTTGGAATCCGACACCCTTGTATAAGGTCCGACAGTCAATGGTTGGAATCCGACACTTTTGTATAAGGCCCGGCACTCTTGCGTCGAAACCCGACACTCTTGTCTAAGGTTCGGCCCCTCAACCGTTGGCATCCGACACTTTTGCATCGAGAGGCGGCCGAGAGACGTCAGCCAAGCATCACAGACATCATCATATGGGGAATCGTCAGCCGACATATACGAAAACCGCCAGTCCACGCCGGCCAGATGTCTGGCGGCTTGGACTGGCGGTTTTGTCGTCAATCACAGTGTGCGATCAGGTCTGCTGCGAACCTGTCCAACCTGCCACAGGCTGTCCAGCCTGCTGCGAACCTACGGACCCGTCACAGACCGGGAATCAGGCCTCCGGGCGGATCGATGGTGAGGTACTGCTCATCGGGATCGATGTCCGGCACGATCTCCTCCACGAAGGGCACCAGCGCGGTCGTCTCCACCACGTCCTCGCCCTTCGAGTTCTGCCCGGTGACGACCGGCGCAACAAGACGAATCTTCAGCAACGACTGCGCAGGGGAGTCGATCACGTCGACCACCTTGCCCACAACCTGACCGGCTGGCAGACCCAGTCCGTTGTCGTCGGCGAGCCGTGCCTCAAGGCCGATGAGATCCTTCGGATACCATTCGTCCGCTTCGAGCATTTCATCCGGGTCGTCGGCCTCGCCGTACAGCTCCACGCCGTTCAGCGCCTCGGCCGCGGTGCGGTCGTCGGTGCCTTCGAATTTGATGATCCAGCGGTCCTTGACCACGCGGGAACCTTCGACGATGTATTCGGTATCGCCGTCGCTCTCGTAGAGTACGGAACCGGGCTCGAAACGCCACTCGGGGTCATCGGTGTACAGGCGCACATTCACTTCGCCCTTCAGGCCCTGTGCGCGTCCAATACGAGCAACCCTCAGCAACTCGCGCTGCTGAGGGTCGTCGTGCATGTTCTGCTCTGCCATGCTGTGAATCAATCCTTATCGATTTATCGACGCACGTCCATGATGTCGACGCGCACCTTGTGGTCGGACAATGCCTGAATCACGGTGCGAATCGCATTGGCGGTGCGACCCCCACGACCAATCACGCGGCCGATGTCCTCCGGGTTCACGCGCACACGAAGCAGTTCGCCGCGCGCGTTCTCATGGGACTTGACGGAAACATCGTCCGGAAAATCAACGATGTTCTTGATGAGGTGTTCCACAGCCTGTGCAAGCATTGTTGCTAGCCTTTCGTATCGGCTCAGGCCTCGGCCGGAGCTTCAGCGGCTTCCTCGGCCGGAGCTTCCTCAGCCTCAGCAGCGGCGGCAGCCTCGGCTTCAGCCTTGGCCTTGGCCTCAGCTTCGGACTTGGCGGCCTTGAGCTTCTGGGCCTGGTTCTCGGCGGCCTCAATGCGGGCGGCGGCATCCGGGCCGGCCTCAACGGTCTTCAGCGTGCCTTCGGCACCCTCAAGGCCCTTGAACTTCTGCCAGTCACCGGTGATCTTGAGCAGGTTGAGCACGGGCTCGGACGGCTGAGCGCCGACGCCAAGCCAGTACTGAGCGCGCTCGGAATCGATCTTGATGGTCGAGGGCTGGGTGTTCGGATCGTAGGTGCCGATCTCCTCGATGGCACGGCCATCGCGCTTGGTGCGCGAGTCCATGATCACCACGCGGTAGAAGGCGTAGAACTTCTTGCCCTGTCGCTTCAGACGAATCTTGGTTGCCAAAATGGCTCTCCTTGTAATGCTAGGTTTGTGGTTTCTCGGTTGCTGTGTGGGGCACGGCACGCCGGAACCCACGTGTCCTCGCGGCACGGGGTGTAGAGGGCGCCACGCGCGCGAATAACTGACACATTATAGCGCGTGCCCCCGGACTGACACACCAGTGCGGATGGAATTGCGCTACGCCGGTTGGGGAGGTGGCGCGCCGTGCGTGTGTCGGCGGTCTCCGAGGCCTTAACACAGTGACCGCGCGGCGTCTCCTGCGATGTCGCACGATCTGGCGGCACCGCATCTTGTCTCGCCGATTGCCGCCGGATTGCCGCAACGTCACATCACCGCAGCGACAGCGTAGCCACCAACGCCAGATGATCTGTGTCCTTGACCACGAACGACTCGACTCCGGACGGCTTTAGTCCCCGTGTGAACAGGATGTGGTCGAGTTCGATGCGCGGCCAACGCAGCCAGCTCGGGAATGTGAGGTGCGGGCCGGTGCCCTGCGTCAGGCTCGCATCCTTGAATCCGCCCTTGAGCAGCGCGCGGAAGCTCGGGTGGTCGGTACTGGAGTTCAGGTCGCCCATCACGACGGCGATGTTGTGGTCGCCGATGAGCTTGGCGCCGGCGATAGACCGCAGCCCCAGAATGCCGGCCGACCAGTCCTCGCAGCCGCGCATCGGCGATTTCGGATGCGCCGAGCAGAAGGTCACCGTGCGTTCGGGAGTGTTGCTGTCGGTGCCGGCGGTGTCGGGGATGCTAGCAGCACCGCGGTCGGTATTGCCAACACCGCTGTCATTGCCGGCAGCGGTGCCATAGGTGTCGCTGCCATTTCCGTCGTTGTCGTCGTTGTCGTCGGCAGATCCGTCGCCGCTGAACCGGGACGCGGTGTGCGCTCCACCATCCTCGCCTGCAAGACGCAACGTGATGGCCGGCACATCGGCGGCAGGAATCGCGACCACGTTCGGCACGGCGGCAGCTGGCTCGTAACGGGAAAAGATGACGTTGTATCCGCCGTTGTCGCTGCCTTTGGGCTCTCCGGATTGACGGTAGGGGAGAAGTGTGCCGACGCCGGCCGCGTCCAGCCGTGCGATCAGATCGTCGCTGACCTCCTGCAATGCCAGCACGTCGATGCCGCGCGTACGTACATTCGCCACAATATCGTCGGCGTCCGCACGGCCATACCGGCAGTTCAGGGTCATGACCGCAAACTGCGGAGGCAGTGTTTCACGAGCTGTTTCACGCGTTGCTGAAGATGGTGAAGAATCTATCGAAGATTGTGCTGATTGGATGGCGTCAGTGACGGCAGAAGTGATGAAATCGTTGGTTTTCTGCGAATTTCCCGCTTGCTTGGTGTCTTTTGCAATGGGGGTGTGTGGTGTTTCACGGCCTGTTTCACGCGATGTGTCCCGCGTGCTGTGTGGCTTGATGCCGGTGCCCCAGTAACTGATGCGCTGAGAGCTGGTCATAAGGGCTGCGACCAGCAGCAGCGAGACCACGCCCCACTCGTGCTGCCATGCGCCGATGCCGGCGAATATGACCAGTGGCACCCACAGGAACGGCGTCAGAGCGATGAGATAGGGCATCGGCATGCGGGCTTCCATCCCCGCCGGCAACGCGCATAATCCCAGCCAAACGAAACCGATGAACGCCAGGATATAGAGGAAGGTGATCATGCGATTCCTTTCATATACGGCATTGGCTCCCCTCTTCGGGGGAGGAGCTGTCGCTGCAAGCGGTTGAGGGAGTTTGCGGCACTTGGTGTGGTACCAAGCTCCCCTCAGTCAGCCTTGCTGACAGCTCCCCTCAGTGAGGGGAGCCAAGTTACGATGACGTGCAGTTTCCTGACCGCTCTTCGCGGAGGGAAGCTTGGCTGACCGATGGCTACGTTGGACATTATTACTTCTGACCTTCCCTCGGGAAAGGACGCCAAGGGTGTGGGTTTTCGGCGTATAGCCCATCAGCAACAGCTCCCCTCGGGGAGGGGAGCCAAGGGACAATGCCGCTGCGCACATGCTTCTGACCTCCCTTCGGGAAGGAGAGCCCAAGGAATGGGGCTTGCTCCTTAACGAAGGAGGTCGTAGCAGTCGGCCGAATCAGCGGCCGAGCAGTCCACCGAGGCCGCCGCCCAGATTCGGGGGCAGCTCGGCGCCGCCATCGCCGCCAGCCATCAGCTCTTCCAAGCCTGCGGGCAGGGCCGGGTTCTGCGGCTTCTTGGCGAACGCGGAGCCGCCAGTCGCGCCGCTGCCGGACGACTTGCCGGCCAGACGGTCGCGCAACGCCTTCTCCTCGGCCTCGCGCTTCATCGGATTGCCGGACTTTCCGCCCTTCTTCTTGTTCTTGCCCTTCTTCTTGCCGCCGCCCATGGACGGGCCGCCGAAGCCGGGGATGCCGCTGCCCATGCCGGCGCGGTTGGACATGCGCTTCATCATCTTGGCGGCCTGCTCGAAGCGCTGCAGCAGCGCGTTGACCTGCGAAACGGTCACGCCCGAACCATAGGCGATGCGGGCGCGACGCGAGCCGTTGATGATTGACGGGTCACGACGTTCGGCCGGCGTCATCGAGCGGATGATGGCCTCGGTGCGGTCGATCTCCTTCTCATCGAATTGCTCAAGTTCCTTGCGGTGCTGGGCCATGCCCGGAATCATGCCGAGCAGCGACTTCATCGAGCCGAGCTTGCGCACCTGCTGCAGCTGGTCGAGGAAATCGTCCAGACCGAACGAGCCGTCGGAGATCTTCTCGGCGGCCTTGCGGGCCTCCGCCTCGTCGAACTGCTTCTGCGCCTGCTCGATGAGGGTCATGATGTCGCCCATGTCGAGGATGCGCGAGGCCATGCGGTCCGGGTGGAAGACCTCGAAGTCCTTGAGGCCTTCGCCGGTGGAGGCGAACAGAATCGGCTTGCCGGTCACGCTCGCCACCGACAGCGCGGCACCGCCACGGGCATCGCCATCAAGCTTGGAGAGCACCACGCCGGTGAAGTCCACGCCCTCATCGAAGGCCTTGGCGGTCTTGACGGCGTCCTGACCGATCATCGCGTCGATGACGAACAGGATCTCGTTGGGCTGCACGGCGTCGCGGATGTCGCGCGCCTGCTTCATCAGCTCCTCGTCCACACCCAGACGGCCGGCCGTATCGATGATCACCGTGTCATACAGTTTCTGCTTGGCGAAGGCGATGGAATCGCGCGCCACCTTCACCGGGTCGCCGGTCGTCAGGCCCGGTGCGGCCACGGCCTCGCCGCCGTCTGACTGCACGCCCTTCTCGGGCGCGTACACCGGCACGCCGGCGCGTTCGCCGACCACCTGCAGCTGCGTCACGGCGTTCGGACGCTGCAGATCGGCCGCCACCAGCAGCGGCGTGTGGCCGGCGTCCTTGAGCCAGTAGCCGAGCTTGCCGGCCAACGTGGTCTTACCGGCGCCCTGCAGACCGGCGAGCATGATGATCGTCGGCGGGTTCTTGGCGAAGTTCAGCGGACGGTCCACGCCCTGGCCGAGCACGTCGGTCAACTCCTCGTTGACGATCTTCACCACCTGCTGGGCGGGGTTGAGCGCCTGGGAGACCTCCGTGCCAAGCGCGCGCTCGCGCACCTTGCCGGTGAAGGAACGCACCACTTCGAGCGCCACATCGGCGTCGAGCAGCGCGCGGCGGATCTCGCGGATGGTGCCGTCGATGTCCGCCTCGGAAAGCTTGCCCTTGCTCTTCAGATGCTTGAACGCATTCGAGAGCCTGTCAGTCAAAGATGAGAATGCTGCCATAATGGGCAACAGTCTAGCCGTCACGCGGGAAAATGCGGCCTCGGCGACGATTCGGTCCTGCCTGGAACGGCGATCGCGTGGCGGCGAGGCGGGTATCGGCGTGGTTGCACTGGTCCTGCGCCGGTCCTGCGCCGGTCGTGTTGGGGTCTCGGGCCGATATCAGGACGGTCAGAATCGGGCCCGTTGTCCGGATTCCTGCCGCTGTGCGCCTGCGGCGCAATCTCGACTGCCAATCGAGCGTTTCCGGTACAATGGAATGGCAAAATTCTGTGGTTTGAGAATGCTTATGCTGTTTTGACAATCCATGGACACCACTTATACGCAGACTGCCGTGCGCCCTCGCGAACTTCGGTCAACGACCAGACCAGACGCGGGCCAACGCAGACATGCCGTGCAATAAGAAAGGCCCACTATGCCCCAACATAAGACCATCGAACGTAAAGCCCTGATCATCGGCATCGTCGTCAATGTGATTCAGGTCGCGGCCGGCATGGCCGTGTTCTTCATGACCGGCCTCAAGGCCATGTTCCTCGACTTCTCCTTCACCGCCATATCCGTGCTCTCCGGACTGGTGGCGGTCTACCTATCCAAGCGCACCGTGCGCACCACTGAGCGCTTCCCCAACGGCATGTTCGCCCTCGAACCCATCTACGCCATCTGCAAGGCCATCTTCACCATGTCCCTGCTGCTGTATTCGCTCATCGACGTGTGCCGGGTGGCCTATGACTACTTCGTGCTGGGCGAGGGCGAACGCATCACCACCGGCCCGGTGGTGGTTTACGAGGTTCTGGCGGTGCTTGCGTGCTTCGGCCTGTACCTGTACTACCGTCGCGAGAACCAGTCGATACGCAACGCCAGCACCATGCTCACCGCCGAATGCAAAAGCTCGCTGGTGGACGGCGCGATGTCGTTCGGCGTCGGTGCGGTGGCGATTTTCCTCATGGTGCTGCCGGTGGACGGTCCGCTCAGTTTCCTGCACTACACCGGCGATTTCTTCATCACCGTGGCGTTGGTGGTGCTCACGATCAAGGAGCCGTTCGCCGTACTCAAGGAGGCGTTCGTCGAGCTGGTCGGCGGCGTGCATGACGATGACGAGACCAATGCGTTCGTGGAGACTGAAGCGCAACGGCATCTGCCTGCCAACACCGAATACGAGCAGACCCTGATCTTCAAGACCGGCATGAACTACACGGTGGACGTGTATCTGGCCGGAACCGGCGAGACCATCGACGTGGCCGACCTGGTGGACCGCAAGCGCTCGCTGGAGCAGGCGCTCAAGCGGCGGCTGCACATCGTGGACGTCGATTTCGTGTTCGACTGACCTGCCCTTGCGGTCCGCGTGGGATGCGTGCGCTGGTGCAACGACAATTCGCCGTCATCGGAGTCCCCGCTGCGGTTCCCGTGGGATGCTCGTGTGGCTCGTACCCGCCTCAGACGCCCCTAACTGCTTTGCAAGGGGTACATTGAGGGCTGCGCGGACAGCTATCTGCGTTGCAAGGGGTACATAGATACGGGAAACCCGGGTATGGGTGTTGAATTATCAACGTTCATACCCGGGTTTTGTCGTTTCAGGTACCCCTTGCAACGCAGATAGCTGTCCGGGAGGAGGGAAAAGTACCCCTTGCAACGCAGATAGCGATGAACGGTGCGCGACCGATGCCGTATGCTGCCGTAAGCTGCCGTAAGCATGCCTATTGGCATACCGGCGGCACGCCTACTCGGCTACTTCAGGCTCCAGGTCGAACCCTGCGGGCCGTCCTCGATGGCGATGCCGGCCGCGCCCAAGGCGTCGCGAATCTGATCGGCCTTCGCGAAGTCCTTGGCCTTGCGGGCTTCGGCGCGGGCCTCAAGCTGTTCGCCGATAAGCGCTTCCAAGGCCGCATGCTCGGGGGACTCGGACACTCCGTCGCCGGCCCCGCCCGCGGCACCGGCGGACACCCACGGTTCGGCCAGCGGATCGAGGCCGAGCGTGTCGAGCATCGCGCGCACCGCCACCAGCGACTCACGCACCTCAGCATGAGCGACGGCGGAATCGGCGCGGTCATCGAGCTTGGACAGCAGTGTGTTGCCGGAACGGATGGCGGTGAAAATCGCGGCGGTCGCGCCGGAGACGTTGATGTCGTCGTTCATCGCGGCCACGAAATCGGCGGGCAGATCGTCGGCGGAGACGGCAGCCACCTCATCACGGGACGGCTGCTCACCAAGCACCACGCCGGCGCGTTCGATGAAGTTCGCGATGCGGTCGTAGGCGGCCTGCGCCTCCACCAGCGCCTGATCGGACCATTCGAGCATCGAACGGTACTGCACGGAACCCAAGGCGTAGCGCACCACCCAGGCGGAGTGCTCGGCCAACACGCTCGGCACGGACAGGCCGGTGCCCAGCGACTTCGACATCTTCTCGCCCTTGGCGGTCACCCACGCCGAGTGCATCCAACGCGCGGCGGAGGGGTAGCCGGCCGCGCGGGTCTGCGCCATCTCGTTCTCGTGATGAGGGAATCGCAGGTCCAAACCGCCGCCATGGATGTCGAACCCGTCGCCGAGGTAACGGTGGGACATGGCCGAGCATTCGATGTGCCAGCCCGGACGGCCCACACCGAACGGCGTGGACCAGCGAGCGTCCTCCGGATCGGTGTCTTTCGGGGCCTTCCACAGGGCGAAATCACGCGGATCGTGCTTGTCGGGGGAGGCGTCGGCCGGGTCGACTGGATTGTACTTATCGTCGCCGGCGGCATCCACGGACGGGCCCATGCGGTCCGCCATCGCTGCCGCCTCGTCCACCTCGGCGGTCTGCTTCTGATGGGTCAGCTCGCCGTAGTGTGGCCACGAGGCCACGTCGAAGTACACGTTGCCGGTGGGCTTGCCCTCGTCGTCGAGCACCACATAGCCGTGACCGTTGTCCAGAATGCGCTGGATCAGGTCGATCATGTCCGACATGTGGCCGGTGGCGCGGGGTTCCACGGTGGGCGGCAGCACGCCCAGCGTGTCATAGGCCTGCGTGAATTCGCGCTCGTAGTAGTAGGCGCGGGCCCACCAGCGCTGGCCGGCCGCCGCGGCCTTGTCGAGGATCTTGTCGTCGATGTCGGTCACGTTGCGCACGAACGTGACCTGGTAGCCGAGCTTGAGGAACCAGCGACGCACGATGTCGAACGCCACGGCCGCGCGGATATGGCCGATATGCGGGGAGGACTGCACAGTCGCGCCGCATACGTAGATGCCCACCTTGCCGGGCTTGATCGGCGTGAAATGGCTGACCTGGTGCGAGGCGGTGTCATAGAGGCTCAGGCCTTCGGCGGCCTTGGCCACATGTACCGGCGTCAGGCTTGACGGCATGACGGAAATGTTGAAATCCTGCGGTTCTTGGCTGTTTCCCATAGACCCCAAGCGTAGGGAACGAGCCCGACATGGATGTCGCCGGCGGCAAGGCCGGACGACTACGTTACATGGACGGGTGAGGTTCGTGCCACAATACCAAGTATGACCACACCACAAGTGCTCATTGTGCAACATGTCCCGTGGGAACGTCCGGGACGCATTCTGTCCAGTCTTGAGGATCTCGACCTCAAGACGGTGACGGTGAACATCGTCGACCAGAAGAAGCCGGATCTCCCCGATTTCGAGGATCTCGCCGGCGTGGTGATCATGGGCGGCCCGATGGGGGCGCTGGATTACGACAAGTATCCGGGGCTCAAGGCGGAGGCCAAGCTGGCGCGGGCCGCCGTGGCCTCGGGCAAGCCGATACTCGGCGTATGCCTGGGCCACCAGATTATCGCCACGGCGCTTGGCGCGCAGTTGCGCAAGGGGGACGCCCCGGAGATCGGGTTCGCGCCGATCAAGCGTATGGACCGTCACGAGTTCTTCTCGATGTGGGACAAGCAGGTTGACGTGCTGCACTGGCATAACGATGTGGTGGGATTGCCGGAGGGCGCGCAGCTGCTGGCCCGCTCGTCGGCCACCAAGGTGCAGGCCTTCCGCATGGGCTCGGCGTTGGGCATGCAGTTCCATCTTGAGGTGTGCAAGTCGCTGCTGGACGAGTGGCTTGAGGAGCCCAGCATGGTCAAGGACCTCAAGGCGGCAGGCGGCTCCAAGTCCGCGCTGCACGAGGCGTTCGAGCAGTACGATCCGCTGCTGCAGCCGCTCGCCGAGCAGGTGTTCTCCGGTTTTGCCGCCCGCTGCAGCACCTACGCGCAAACGCTAGGCGCCTAGCGACGCGTGGCGGCGCTCCGGTGTCGCCGTTGCATCCTTCTGACACCCTATGGGCCCCATAGCGCTCCACGGTGTAGGGATTGCCTGATGCGGCGATCGCATCACCGCTTGCCGGTTCCTGGCATCCCACGATGTAGGGATTGCCCCATTGTGTAGGGATTTTCACACGGTGTAGGGATTCGCCCATGATGCGGTTTTGTAAATCGGCTTGTTTCCGCCGTTTTCGGGCGATGGCGAATATTGCAATCCCTACACCGTGTGAAAGTCCCTACACGGTGGGCGTGCGGGAGACGCTGCGGATGCCCGCCATTGCCCGTCATTGCCCGTCATAGTGAATCGGCAACGTGAGCATGAGCACAGCATGGCCGCGGGATGACCACCATAAGTCCGCCGGGATGGGCAAGCGTGCCGCTACATTGGTGAATCATGCCGACTTACGATATTGGACTGGAACACGTTTCGCTCGCCTTTGCCACCAAAACCATCTTCACCGATGTCACGCAGGGCGTCTTCGAGGGCGACCGCATCGGCATCGTCGGCAAGAACGGCGACGGCAAATCAACCTTGCTGCACCTATTCCGTGGCACGCAGGAGCCGGATTCCGGCCGCGTGACCAAACGAGGCGGACTCACCTTCGGCATGCTCGACCAGCGCGATCCGCTGGACGACGACGCCACCATCCGCGAGGCCGCACTCGAGGGCCGTGCCGACTATGAGTGGGCGTCCGACAATACATCCCGCGAGATCGTCGAGGCGCTGCTTGGCGGCATGAGCCTTGACGCCAAGGTCGGCTCACTCTCCGGCGGTCAGCGTCGTCGCGCCGATCTGGCCCGTCTACTGCTCAAGGACTGGGACATCCTGGCGTTGGACGAGCCCACGAACCACCTCGATGTGGTCACCATCCACTGGCTTGCCGAGCACCTGAAGAACCGTTGGTCCAAAGGTCAGGGCGCACTGCTGCTCGTCACCCACGACCGCTGGTTCCTGGACGAGGTGTGCGAGTCGATGTGGGAGGTCCACGATGGCGTGATTGAGCCGTTCGAGGGTGGATACTCGGCCTACATGTTGCAGCGCGTCGAGCGTGATCGTCAGGCCGACGTGCGCGAAACCAAGCGCCGCAACCTCGCCCGCAAGGAGCTCGCGTGGCTCTCGCGCGGCGCCCGTGCGCGTTCCACCAAGCAGAAATTCCACGTCAAGGCCGCGCGCGAGCTTATCGCCGACGTGCCGCCGATGCGCAACACGCTGGAATTGAAGCAGATGGCCACCTCGCGCCTCGGCAAACAGGTGGTCGATCTCATCGACGTGACGCAGATTTTCGAGCATGCGCAGGGCATGGTGTCGGCGGCCGCGCGCATCGACCCGGATGTGGCAGCGCTCGCCGATTCCGCATCGCGCGTGGACGTGGTCAACGCGATGTACGCCGAGCCGCAGTTGCACGGGTCCGTGGAGGTGGCGGTCACCGACATGACCGATCCGCGCCTGGTGGACGCCGGCGTGCCCGAGGCCGTGGCCGCCGCCGAGGAGGCGCGCAGGCAGGCCGAAGCGGAAGGCGGCATCGACCCGCAGTCAGCCGACGATCGCGAGGTTCGCCGCATGAACACCGGCGGCGAGACCATCGGCGGTCCGGTACCGGATGACGCCAATCTTGGGTCCACGTCGGCCGCCCGCAAGATCACGGTGTCCGGCCGGGAGATTCTTGACGACGTGACGTGGCTGATCGGCCCGGGCGACCGTTTCGGCATCGTCGGCGCGAACGGCGCCGGAAAATCCACGCTGCTCAAACTCATCGACGGCACGCTCACGCCGACCGTGGGTCATGTGAACATCGGTAAGACGGTGAAGTTCGCCGTGCTTTCGCAGCGACTTGACGAGCTGGAGAAGCTGGGCAAGTACAAGATCAAGGAAGTGCTGTCCCGCTATAAGCCGAGCTACATTGTGGACGGCAAGGAGGTCACGCCGGGGCAGCTGATGGAGCGTCTCGGCTTCGAGTCCGCCCAGCTGATGACGCCGATCGCCGACCTGTCCGGCGGTCAGAAGCGTCGTATGCAGCTGCTGCTCATCCTCTTGGACGAGCCAAATGTGCTCATCATGGACGAGCCCGGCAACGACCTCGACACCGACATGCTCGCCGTGATGGAGGACCTGCTCGACACCTGGCCGGGTACGCTGATCGTCGTTTCCCACGACCGCTACCTGCTCGAGCGAGTGACCGACCAGCAATTCGCGCTGATCGGCGGCAAGGTGCGTCATCTGCCCGGCGGCGTGCAGGATTACCTCGACATGGTCGAGGACCTGAAGAACGGCAAGGGGCTTCCGGAGGATAAGGCCGGATTCGCGGGAACCGGTGGATCGTCGAGCCGGCGTGGAGCGCAGAACAACGCGCAGAATAAGGCGTCTGTGTCTGGTGCTGCTGGGTCTCTTGCGCAGCCGGCCTCGTCGGCGGCGTCCGCGTCGGATGGAACTCCGGATTCGGCCGAGCCGAAGCTCACCGGCAAGGCGTTCCACGAGGCATCCAAGCGGGTGAAGGCCATCGAACGCAAGCTCGCCAAGCTGGAGGACCAGAAAACGGATCTCGAGCAGCAGATGGCCGCTCACGATCCGGCCGATTACGAGGGGCTCAACAAGCTCAATGAGCAGCTCACCGCCGTCAATGCCGAAAGCGACGACCTCGAGGCCGAATGGCTTGAGCTGTCCGAACAGCTGGAGTGATGGCTGCCGATATTCAGAACGTCTATTGCCCTGTGGCAGAAGTTTGCTGATTATATTGGGCTCCCCTTGTCCGGGGCACTCGCCATGCGTAAACGATGTGACTGGGGGTAATGGGCAACGCATCTGTTGCCCATTACTCACTAATCCTCGTGCTCCCAAGGATTGATGAGTTTCACGCCCGTGCCCTCAAAATCTTTGACATTGCGGGTCGCCACGGCCGCGCCGTGGGCGCGTGCGATCGCCGCGATCATGGCGTCCTGCACGCTAATCGGCTTGCCGTTGGTGCTTCGCATGGTGCGTATTTCGGCATAATCAATTGCTGCTTGGGCGTCAAAAGGGAGGATTCGATTTCCTAGCAGCAATAACTGGTAATCGATGGCTCTGGAAAGGTTATGTCGCCGTTTGCCGATGGGCATGAGGCAGATTCCTGTGAATAATTCCGCAACGGTGATGGCGGTGGTGCCTATATCGTCCTCGGAGATGCTTCTGTACCAAGCGACGACGCGGGGGTGGGGGCGAAGGGCAATCGTTTCACTGATTACATTGGTGTCCAAAATGATCATCGAGAATCAGATTCCCTTAAGGGCGATGGGTGGTCGTTCCGGTTTTGCGTTGCGGTCGGGCAGGGGGAGCTCGCTGTCCGTGAGACCTTCGATGTCGTTGCGATCCATGAATTCCCGGACTCGATCATAGAAATTCGACGTTTGCATATCATGCCGCACAATCCTTCCCGCCGTGAAATCTTCGATAAGCGAGCGGGCCTCCGCTTCTGCGGAACGATGATTGCTGCTGGCTATGGCTTTGAATCGTTCGATGGTG
This sequence comes from Bifidobacterium sp. UTBIF-78, assembly GCF_006408945.1. NCBI lineage: Bacteria > Bacillati > Actinomycetota > Actinomycetes > Bifidobacteriales > Bifidobacteriaceae > Bifidobacterium > Bifidobacterium sp. UTBIF-78. The sequence continues at coordinate 20,473 of NZ_JFAO01000039.1, read as the reverse complement.
TCGTCGTCAAGTTTGCGAATGGTCATGGTGCCCATGGTCGTCCTCCTTGGCATGATAATTACCGTGCTTGCATAATGCTAGCATGGAATGCATGCATTATGCAAGCACGGTGTCGGTACAAAAACGGCGGATATGCGCAGTGCATATCCGCCGAAAAGCAATCAGACCGCCGGCAATCAGCGACCGGTCACCTCGGAGCCGACGACCTTTTCGGCCAGCGCGCGGGGGCCGCGGGTCACGGCCACGGCGCCGGAACGCACCAGCTCGATGACGCCATAGTGCTCCAGCAGACCCAGCAGCGCGTCGATCTTGCCTTCGGCGCCGGTGGCCTCGATGGTCAGCGACTCCGGGTTCACGTCCACCACGCGCACGCGGAACAGACGCACGATCTCGAGCACGTCCGAACGGTTGGACTGGTTGGCGGCCACCTTGATGAGCACCAGTTCGCGCTCCACGGTGGAATTCGGGTCGAGCTCCACGATCTTCAGCACATGCAGCAGCTTGTTGAGCTGCTTGATGATCTGCTCGAGCGGCACGGCCTCCACGTCGGCGGTCACGGTCACGCGGGAGATGTCCGGACGTTCGGTGGGGGAGACGGACAGCGAGTTGATGTTGAACGCACGGCGTGCGAACAGGCCGGCGATGCGGGCCAGCACGCCGGGGCGGTTCTCCACCAGCACGGAGAGCGTGTGACGCTCGGAACCCGGCTGCGATGCAGGATACAAAGCCATGTTATTCCCTTTCTCCCTTGCCTCAGCGCTCGTCCGCGGCGTTCGTAGCGGTTTCGTCGGTAGCCTCGCCGGCGGCGGTCCCGGCCTCACCGGCGGCCAGCGCCGGATCACCCTCCGCGCCCGTGCCCGGAGCCGGAGCGCCACCCATAAGCGGCTTGATGCCGGGCATGTACGTCACCTCGTCATTCGAAGCGCCCGCGGCGACCATCGGCCACACCATCGCGTCCTTCCAGACGCGGAAATCGATGAGCACCGGACGGTCATTGATCTCGTTGGCCTTCTTGATGGCCGCGATGGCCTCCTCCTCGGTGAACGCGCGGATGCCGACGCAGCCGTACGCCTCGGCCAGCTTGATGAAGTCCGGGACCTCGAGCGGGGCATCGCCGTTGGCCAGGGCGGTCTCGCCCTCGGTGCCGTGCGCCTCGCCGTCCTTGAGGTTGGTCTGCGAGTAATGGTGCTGGTAGAACAGCGTCTGCCACTGACGCACCATGCCGTACACGGAGTTGTTGAGAATCGCGATCTTCACCGGCGCGTGGTCCAGGAACGCGGCGGCGAGCTCTTCGGAGGTCATCTGGAAGGAACCATCGCCGTCAATCAGCCACACCGGCTTCTTGCCGTCGAACTCACGGGCCGAGCCCACGGACGCGCCGATGGCGGCGGGCAGACCGTAGCCCATTGTGCCGAGGCCGCCGGAGGACAGCCACGAGTGCTGGTTCTCGAAGTTGATGAACTGGGCGGCCCACATCTGATGCTGGCCCACGCCGGTGACCCAGATCGTGGACGGGTCGGCCAGCTCGGACAGCGTCTTGATGACCCACTGTGGAGCCAGCGAACCGTCGGTCGGCTGCTCCCACGTCATTGGGTACTGCTCGCGCCAGCCGTTGATGGCGTCCCACCACGGCTTGAGGTTCGGCTTGCCCTGAATGGCCTGCGTGCGCTCGATTTCGGGGATGAGGTCGTCGAGCACGGTGGCCACGTCGCCCACGATCGGCACATCGGGCTGGCGGTTCTTGCCGATTTCCGCCGGGTCGATGTCGATGTGGATCACGCGGGCCGTGGGCGCGAAGGCGTCCAGCTTGCCGGTGACGCGGTCGTCGAAGCGGGCGCCGATGGCCACCAGCAGATCGGCGCGCTGCACGGCGCCGGTGGCGGCGATAGTGCCGTGCATGCCGAGCATGCCGAGGTTCTTCGGATCGGTGTCCGGCACGATGCCGCGTGCGGGCAGCGTGGTCACGATCGGGGCGCCGGTCAGATCGGCCAGGGCCTTGACCTGCGCGCCGGCGTTGGAGCGGGCCGCGCCGCCGCCCACGTACAGCACCGGCCGGTAGGACTTGGAGAACAGCTTCGCCGCGTCCGACAGCACACGGCCGTGCGCCTTGGTGGTGGGGTTGTAGCCGGGCAGAATCATGCGCTGCGGCCACGAATAGTACATCTCGCCGGTCTGCGCGGTCTTGGTCAGGTCCACGACCACCGGGCCGGGGCGACCGGTGCTGGCGATGTGGTAGGCCTCGGTGAGCACGCGCGGGATGTCCTGCGCGCGGGTCACCAGGAACGAATGCTTGGACACCGGGTAGGTGATGCCCACGATGTCCGCCTCCTGGAAGGCGTCGGTGCCGATGGCCTGCACGCCCACCTGACCGGTGATGACCACCATCGGCACGGAGTCCATGTTGGCGTCCGCGATGGCGGTGACCACGTTGGTGGCGCCGGGGCCGGACGTCACGATGCACACGCCCACCTTGCCGGTGGCCAGCGCGTAGCCCTCGGCGGCGTGGCCGGCGGCCTGCTCGTGGCGCATGAGCACGAAACGGAACTTGGTGCTGTCATTGATCTGGTGATAGACGGGCAGAATCGCGCCGCCGGGGATGCCGAACACGTCCTCGACCCCCAGATCCTCCAGCGAACGGACCAGTGCCTGGGCGCCGGTCATCTTCTCGCCGTCGATGATGGTCTGCTTGTCGGTTGCCGCAAAGGTCTTCGGCACGCCGCTGAATGCCTGCAAGGGCGTAGGTAAAGCCATGGTTCCTCTCACCTGTATCGATATTCGATGTCGCTCGGAAACCCGGCCGCCTCGGGTGGGGCGGTCTGTCCCGTCTGTGCTCCCTGCCGCGCGTGACGGGGTTTGTGACCCCAGCGCGGCCTGTTTCTCGTGTGTCTCTTCAGTCTATGCATAAACCCGGCCGGATACGCCGGTCATGCTCACTGGGCAGACGCCGGAATCGGCCGGGAATATGCCTCCGTCCGGTGACTGGAATCACTCACCGGACGGAACGATCGTTTGTTTGGCTCTATTGCTGGCTTTGGTCCTGATTCTGATGCTGACGCTCGTCCAGCGTCTTCCAGCCCATTTCGGCGGCCGCCAGCTGCGCCTTGCGCTTGCTGGTGCCCTGACCGACGCCAATGACTTCCTCGCCGTCGTCGTGGCCGTGCTTGCCTTCCGCGACCAGCGTGGCCTTGGCGGTGAAGATCTGGGCGTATTCGGGGCCGGAAACCTCCATGAGATAGACCGGATCGGGCAGACCCATGTCGTGGGCCTTGACGGTCAGTGAGGTCTTCCAGTCCAGTGCCGGGCCTTCGGTGGCCACCTCGGCCAGCGTGTCGTCGATGAGACGGTGGACCACCTTGCGGGCTTCGTCGATGCCGTGCTCGAGGAAGGTGGCGCCGATCAGCGACTCCACGATGTCGCACAGGATGGAGCTCTTCTCCGACCCGCCCTGCTCGGCCTCGCCGTGGCCCAGCAGAATGTAGGGACCCACCTTGAGCTTGGTGCGCGCGATGGCGCTCAGCGCCTCTTCCGACACCGCTTTGGCGCGCATCTTGGCCAGCTGGCCTTCGGTCATGTCCGGGTGGATGGTGAACAGCGTCTCGGTGGAGATCAGCTCCAGCACCGCATCGCCCAGGAACTCCAGACGTTCGTAGTTGGGCACTCCGGGGTGCTCGTGCGAGAAGGAACGGTGGGTGAGCGCCTGGACAAGCAGGTCCGGGTTGATGGTGGTGCCCAGTGCCTCCAGCAGTTCGTGGGCTGGTTGCTGTTCGGTGTCTTCGGTCATGGTGATTAGTCATCCTCCATGTGGGATGTGGGTAGGTTACGCAAAAGGCCCCGCCACCCGTCGATGGCAGGGCCTTCGTTATGCCGTTATCTCAGGGCTCACTTGGTGTGGGCCGGCTGGATGGCGGAGCGGTAGGTGCGGCCGCGGAAGGAACCGCAGCTCGGGCAGGCCATGTGCGGCAGGGCCGGAGCGCCACAGTTCGGGCAGGTCACGGTCGCAGCAGCGGTAGCCTTCCAATTCGCGCGACGCGAGCGCGTGTTGGCGCGCGAGGTCTTGTACTTAGGCAGTGCCATTTGAATATCCTCTATTTCGTTCGAACAATTGAGCTTAAGCGTGCGTTATCTTAGCGCACGGCTCGTACAAAGTCCAAATGGGCGTGGGATGCAGCGGTCCGGGCTGGGTGTGTGGCGGTCCGGGCAGGGCGGTCCGGGCTGGGTGTGCGGCGTGGCGTCTCGCCCGGTTGGACCTGCGTTAGCGACGCAAGGCTGCCCCAGCGTGGCGTCTCGTCCAGCTGGACCTGCGGAGCGTTGCAAAGCCGCCTCGGCGTGGCGTCGTACACGGGCGTTGGCTGGGTCCGTGTGCCGTGATCCTACTCCTGTTCGGCCTCAAGCTGGGCTTTGAGCGCCGCCAGTCCGGCGAAACGGATGTCCTCGGTCTCGTGATGGTGATCCGGGTGCTCGTTCAGATCCACGCCGCACTGGGAGCACAGGCCCTTGCAGTCGGGCCTGCACAGCGGCTGCAAAGGCAACGATTCGACCAGTGTGTCGCGCAGCATCGCCTCGATGTTCGCGAACGCGCCGTTCTCCAGTAGCGGGTAGGTGTCCTCCGACTCGTCCTCGCCGGCGATGATGTCTGTCTCCTCGTCGTGCTTGCCCTGCTTGCCGCGGTTGTCCGTGCCGGATTCGTACGGGAAGAAGACGGTGACGTTGACCGTCCAGTCCTTGTCGATCGGCTTGAGGCAGCGGGTGCACTCGCTGTTGAACGGGGCCGTGATCCGGCCGGTGAAGATCAGGCCGTCCACGATCGAGTCGAACGAGCCGTCCACATGCACGGGTTCGCCCTCCTTGATGCCGACGATTTCATCGCCGATGCCGCCCGGAGCCGGGAAATCGGCATCGACCTGCTTGGACTGGCCCGCGCGGGAGGCGACCTGCGCCACCGGAATCGACCACGGGGAATCCTCAACTCGTGCCATGACTTATGCCTTTCATGTGTTGTGTTTTTGTCTGTGCATGTGCTGCGTCGCCTGTGGCGGCGTCGCGCGCTTGTCGCGTTCCTGTATGCACCTTATGTTGTGAATTGTTACGTACGCTACTGATATGGCGGTGTGCGCGTAGCGTGGGGTGTGCGCGTGGATGTGTGGCCGGCGGTGTATGCCGCATGTCGTGGGGTGTGCGCGCAGCGGGCGGTGTGCCCATAGCGCGTGGTGCGTGGTGCGTGTGCGCGACCCGCGATGTGCGGTGTGCGCGTGGTGCGCACACGGTGCGCAGCGCACTACGCCGGCGCTCGTCCTATGCGGGCTCGGTCCCGGCCGTCACTGCGCTTCCGGATAGTCGTTGAGCGTGAGGTTCGGCATCTGCTCGCCGGCCGCGCGCTGGCGCTCCTCCAGCACGTTGAGGCCCGCCTGCACATCCTGACTGAGTTTGCCGAGCTGCTGGGACAGGCCCTCCATCACGGTGGTGCAGTACTGGTCCGCGCCTCGCGTGAGGTGATCGGCCTTGGCCTGCGCCTGATCGAGGATCGTGCGCGCCTTCTGCCGGGCCAGCTCGGTCACGTTCTCCTGGCCGGCCAGGAATTGGGCCTGTTCGTTCGCATCCTTGATCATGTCCGCGGCCCGGCTTTGCGCGGAGGCCACGATGGCGCTGGACTGGCTCTGGGCCGACTCCAGACGCCGCTCGGCTTCGCGCATCAGGGCGGATGCGCGTTCCAGCTGGACCGGCAGCATCTTCTTGAGCTCGGACAGCCGGTCGGTGAACTCATCGCGATCCACCTTGACCATGTTGGGGGAGAACAGGCTGGATTTGGCCTCCTCGAGGCTTGCCTCCAGCTGGTCGATGATGTCGTAGACCGTGGTGAACTCTTCACGGCTCTGCTCGTCCGGGTCGTCGGCGTTCTCGCGCAGATCGGGCATGGCGTCCATGAACGCGGGGCGAGTGCCTGTCTCGTGCGCCGACGTGGAACGGCTGTTGGCCTTGGCGGCGGCTTCCGCCCGTGCCTGTAGCTGCGCCGGCGTGGGCTGCAGTGGCGTCGGAGCGTCGGGGGAGGTCTGTGCCGCTTCGGTGGGGCCCGGCTCACGCAGGTCCGGCATCGGCGGCAGGACGGTTGCGGGGTTTGCCGGCGCCGCGGGCGGCATATCGTCGGCAGGTGCGGTCGGTGCGGTCGGTGAGGCTGTCGGTGCGACCTGCGCGGTCGACGGAGTGGAGATCGTATCCGGCCGGTCCTGCGGCTGGCCGGCCGGCTGGGTCAGATCCACATAGCCGGTGGGGTGATCATCGTTCATGTTCAGTCCTTCCGTGTGCGTTCCTCGGCCAAGGCCTCGGCGAGCATCGGTACCACGCAGTCGGGCACCATGCCGGTCACGTCTCCGCCGTGACGGGCCACGTCCTTGACGATGGAACTGGAGATGTGTTCAAGAATCGGATCGGCCGGCAGGAACAGGGTCTCGATGCCGGCGAGTTTGCGGTTGACCAGAGCCATGCCGAGTTCGGCCTCGTAGTCGCCGTTCTGGCGCAGTCCCTTGACGATTACGCTGGCGCCCACCTGCCTGCAGTAGTCGGTGATGAGCCCGTCGGTGGAGGCGACCGTGATATTGGTGCATCCATCCTTGTCTAGGGCGCGGCGAATCACGTCCACGCGGGTCGCTTCGGAAAACATCGGTGTTTTCGCGGCATTGACGGCCACCACCACGTGTACCTCGTCGAAAAACCGCGCGGAGCGCTCGATTACATCCAAGTGTCCGGCGGTCACGGGGTCGTACGAGCCGGGGCATACTGCGATAGTCATGCCTTATAGCCTACCGCGATTGGAGGGATTCGGGATGCCGGTGAGGTGCCGCTGCGGCGCAGGTGGTGTGTTGGTGGTGTGTTGGTGGTGTGCGGGTGATTCGGCGGCGGGCAGCGGGTGCGTTCTACAAAGCGGCACGTATAATCCATCCCAGTTGATTCGGCAGTGGACGGGCTGGCGGGAATGCGGATAAGGATGTCCGGGACGTCGTCCGACATCGCGCCAGACTTTTCCGGCTGATGGCGACTGTGTGTCATGCGGTGATTGCTGCTTGCGATTCGAGCTCGGATCGCCGACTGGTGACGATTGTGGCGTGTGCGGAATGCCGTATCTTTGGTTGCCGCGGTAAGACTGTCGTATACAGATGTGGATACGCGTGATGAGTGTGGGGTGCGGCGAGTAGGGCTTGGGGATTTCGCTGGTGGCGTTGGGAATCTATGATGGTACGCAGAATCGTTTCGTAGCTGAAGAAAGTGGTGCATGATGATGTTCGTTGATGATGCCGAACCGTTGAGGAATCCCGATCAGGGCGCCGGAACTTCCGTGCTTGAGCGTCCCGAGACCCAGGAGTCGCCGGTTCGCGACGATGGCGGCGACGCCGACCGGTTCGCCCATTATGTGTCCAAGGACCGCATCGCCGAATCCCGTATGACCGGCCGTCCGGTTGTGGCGCTGTGCGGCAAGGTGTGGGTGCCCAAGCACGATCCGTCCAAATACCCCGTCTGCCCCGACTGCAAGCGCATCTACGAAGAAATGATGGGCTGATGTTGTGGGACAGTCCTGTGGACTGTCCCACAACATCAGCCTGAGCGAGGCGTGAGCCGAGCGAAGGTGATGTTGGGTCCGCCGTAGGCGTGTCTGTTCTTGCTGGGGCCGGAGGCGGTGCGTTAAGCGGACAGTCCGGTGGACTGTCCGTAGCGTCAGCCTGAGTGAGGCGTGAGCCGAGCGAGGGTGATGTTGGGTCCGCCGTAGGCGTGTCCGTTGTTGCTGGGGCCGGAGGCGATGTGTGAAGCGGACAGTCCTGTGGACTGTCCCACAGCATCAGCCTGAGCGAGGCGTGAGCCGAGCGAGGGTTGTGGTTCGGGTTTGCCGTAGCCGGGGCCGTTTTTGCGTCCATTTTTCGAGGACCGGATTGAACTTCGCCGCATATTGGCCATCTTCGTGGGGCGGTGATGATGCAGTAACCGTATTGGCGGGCTTTACCTGTCTTTCGCTGTGGAGACAGTGTGCTTCGCCTGCGAGCAGGAGCGAACTGCCCGTGTGATATCTCTTGTGGACCGTCCCACAGCGTCGGTCTGAGTGAGGGCTGTGCCCCCGCAGCCGTTTTTGGAGTGAAAATGGGCTGCGGGGGCACAGCTGTTTTGGATGGTAAAACGCCTCGAATCGACGTTTTGGCGGAATTCCGGGCTTTTTGCGGAATCGATGGTGCGCCCCGCAAAGCTGTTTTATCGTTACAAACGGCTGTGGGGGCACGCGGTGTGCCCCCGGACGTCGAATATCGATGAAAATGGGCTGCGGGGGCACGGATTCTTGTCCCGATAATCCCGAAAACCGGAAAAATGGATTATCGGGACAAACGGTATCGTTGCGGTGCCCATGTCAACAACGCTATGCAGGGTTATTGTCCGATGACAAGCAGAGATGGAACAATAACCCTGCATCCGTCGTGCATCCGTCGTGAGGCCATCTAGTATCCTGCGTCAGAAGTTCGTTGATTAATTCACTATCCCTCAGTCCCGCTTCGCGGGCCAGCTCGTCATGCAATTACGAACGCGCTCCGCGCAGTCAGCTGGCTCGCCTGTCGGCTCGCACGTTGCCTGCAAGGGGAGACAAAAATATGATCAACGAATTTATGACGCGGCATACTGGCGGTCATCATGCGCGATTGCCGCCGGCGCGCATCACCGTGCGGCGATGTCGTCGATGAGCTTCAGCTCTTCATCGGTGAAGTGCGTGTTCTTCAACGCGCCGATGTTGTCGACGATCTGCTGCGGCTTGGAGGCGCCGGCGAGCACGGAGGTCACCTTGCCGTCGTGCAGCAGCCAGGCCAGGCTCATCTCGGCCAGGGTCTGGCCGCGCTCGGCCGCTAGGTTGTTGAGGTCCACGATTTGCCCGTGCAGCTTGTCGGTCAGCGCCGAATCCTTGAGGAACCGTGGATCATGGGCGATACGGCTGTCGGCCGGGATGCCGTTGAGATAGCGGTTGGTCAGCAGTCCCTGCTCCAGCGGGCAGAAGGTGATGAGACCCTTGCCCAGCTTGGCTGCGGTCTCCTTGAGCCCGTTGCGCTCCACCGTGCGGTCGAAGATGTTGTACTTGTTCTGGTTGATGACGAACGGCACATGCAATTCGGCGAGAATCGCGGCGGCCTTCTCCATCGTCGGTCCGTCGTAATTGGACAGGCCGACGTACAGGGCCTTGCCGGAGTTCACGGCCTGGGCGAGGGCACCCATCGTCTCCTCGAGCGGGGTTTCGGGGTCCGGGCGGTGGTGGTAGAAGATGTCCACGTAGTCCAAGCCAAGGCGCTCAAGCGACTGGTCGAGCGAGGCGAGCAGGTACTTGCGGCTGCCGAGGTCGCCGTACGGGCCGGCCCACATCTCGTAGCCGGCCTTGGTGGAGATGATGAGCTCGTCGCGGTGGTGCTTGAAGTACTTGGCGAGCAGCAGGCCGCAGTTCTTCTCGGCCTGGCCGGGCTCCGGGCCGTAGTTGTTGGCCAGATCGAAGTGGGTGATGCCGTTGTCGAAGGCGGTGAAGACCAGCGACTTCATCTGCTCGAACGGTGTGATATCGCCGAAGTTGTGCCAGAATCCGAGCGAGACGGCCGGCAGCTTCAGGCCGGAGGTGCCACAGCGGTTATAGGTCATGCTGTCGTAGCGGTGCGGGTTGGGGATGTATGGGGTGGTCGGCTCGAACATTGAGGCTCCTTCATTGGTGCGTGTCGGCGCGTTGCCGGATGGCCGTCGGCTGGTACGCCGTTGGATGGCGCGTTTCCTGTCGTAAGCCGTCGTGCGGTGCGTCTGTGCGTCTTGTTCCGTGGGCCTGACATCGGATGCGGATGAAGACCTACGTCATCTGCGTCCATAGTCCGGCTCGCGAACGGTTTCGTTGTCGGTTATTATGGTTCCAGTTCAAGTGAACTTGAATGCAAGCAGTATGCGATGCGTCGGCGTGTCGTGATGATGAAGGAAGGTCGATGATGACGATGACTGATGCGGCTTCGGCTGTCCGGATGCCGGTGGACGAGGCGTCGGAGGTCCACGCCACCCATACGATTCGTGAGGTCGCGGCTCAGTTCCATATGCAGCCGTCGACGCTGCGCTATTACGAGGAACAGGGACTGCTCACCAATGTTGGCCGCACTGCCACCGGGCAGCGCGTGTACGAGGAATGCCATATCAATCGTCTGCGGGCGATCTGCTGCTTCAAGAACGCCGGCATGACCATCGACGACCTCAAGAAGTTCTTCACGTTCGAGCAGGACGAACCCGCCCATATCGATGAGATTCTCGAGTTGCTGGAGTCACGTCGCCGGACTTTGGACGAGCAGCGGCGCGCGCTGAACGAGGCCGCCCTGCACGTCCAACGCAAGCTCCACTACTATCAGGGCATCAAGCAGGCGCTCGACGCCGGCGGACCGTTGCCAGACTGGAGGGACTACAAGACCCGTATCTATGCCATCGACTGTTGAGAGGCGGCATGAGGCATAGGTGGCATAGATACGGGGGATTTGTCGCGAGGTCGAAGCTCCGACGGAAGACGCCGTCCGCAGGACGGTGGCTTCCATCACAGGACGGTGGCTTCCATCACAGGACGGTGGCCTCCGTCGCAACCGGTGGTCGCCGTCACAGGACCGTGATCTCCATCACAACCGGTGGTCGCCGTAACCGAGCCGTTTGGCGGACAATCCGGTGGACTGTCCGTAGGTGAGGGAAAGCGGCGGTACGCGGAACGGTTGACTGGAATCACCATCAAGGGCTGTCCGTAGCTGAGGAAGCGACGGTACCGCGACGGATTCCGACGGAAGCCGCCGTCACAGAACGGTGGTCTCCGTGGGGATCGCCGGGTCGCCCTTCATCAGGCTTTGCGCGGTGATGGGCAGCTCGGCCAACGCCTTGGCGCGGTAGTCGTGCGCGGCCATGATGGCGTCGTGTCCCTGCCACGTCGCATCGATCGAACCGTGGTCCACGAAGTCCACCAACAGATTCTTCCAGCCGTCTTCGGGCGTGAATCCGGCCAGCTTGTCCTCCGAGCCTGAGATCACATGCTCGGCCTCCGCCAGCGCGTATTCGTAGGAGCGGAACGCCAGCTTGCGGCCCGGCACGGTGGCCTTGTTCTTGGACTTCTTGGCCACCGACTGCATCACGCCGTCCGCGTCCTCTCGCTCGGTGAGCTTGTACACCATCGCGCAAGTGGGTGCGCCGGAACCGGTGACCAGCATCGTGCCCACGCCGTAGGAATCCACCGGCGCGGTCTGCAGGGCGGCCAATGCGTACTCGTCCAGATCGTTGGTCACGGTGATCGTGGTGTTCGTGGCCCCCAGCGCGTCCAACTGGTTGCGCACGCGCTGGGCCATGGCGGCCAGATCGCCCGAGTCGATGCGCACGCCTCCGAGTCCGGGGCCTGCCACCTCGACGGCGGTCTTCACGGCCTCCTCGATGTTGTACGTGTCCACGAGCAGCGTGGTGTTGCGGCCGAGGGCGTCGATCTGCGACTCGAAGGCGTCGCGCTCGGAGTCGTGCACCAGCGTGAAGCAGTGGGCGGCGGTGCCGATGGCCTTCAGGCCGTACATCTGCGCCGCGAGTAGGTTGGCGGTGCCCTTGAATCCGCCCACCACGGCGGCGCGTGCGGCGGCCACTGCGGCCCACTCGTTGGTGCGGCGTCCGCCCATGTCCATGCAGGGGCGGTCCTTGGCGGCCGAGACCATGCGGCTCGCGGCCGAGGCCACGGCGGAATCGTAGTTGAGGATGGACAGGATCAGCGTCTCCAGCAGCGTGCACTCGCCGAACGTGCCCTCGACCTGCAGGATCGGCGAGTTCGGGAAGAACATCTCGCCTTCGCGGTACCCCTTGATCGATCCGGAGAAGTGGTAGTGCTCCAGCCAGCTGATGGTCTCGGGGCTCACGACATGCCGGTCTGCGAGGAACTTCAGGTCGTTGTCGTCCAGATGGAAGCGTTCGAGCGCGTCCAGAATGCGGCCGGTGCCGGCCACCACGCCATAGCGCCGGCCTTCGGGCAGGTGACGGGTGTACACCTCGAACACGCACTTGCGGTTCGCGGTGCCGTCCCTCAGTGCGGCGTCGAGCATCGTGTATTCGTACATGTCGGTCATCAGGGCCGGCGAATAATCAAGCATCTCCAGTGCCTTTCCTCATCGCGGTACCACTTTTGGTTACGATGACTATAAGTGTAGTCGCCTGTGGCCCGTGCTGTTCCCGGCCGGCGCGCACGGCTCGGCGTACGATGGGCGTATGGCTCAAATCAAGGATCTGTTGAAGGAACATCAAATCATTCGCGCCGACGGACGTCAGGTCGACGAGCTTCGCCCGGTCAGGATCACCCGGCACTTCACCGACGCGCCGGAAGGCTCCGTGCTGATCGAATGCGGCAACACGCGCGTAATGTGCACCGCCACGTTCACGCCCACGGTGCCGCGCTGGCGCAAGGACTCCGGCCTCGGCTGGGTCACCGCCGAATACGCGATGCTGCCGCGCGCCACCTCCGAGCGCACCGATCGCGAGTCGGTCAAGGGCAAGCTCGGCGGCCGCACGATGGAGATCAGCCGTCTGGTTGGTCGTTGCCTGAGGGGCGTGGTCGACATGAAGGCGCTGGGCGAGAACCAGATCCAGCTGGACTGCGACGTGCTGCAGGCGGACGGCGGCACGCGCACCGCCTCGGTGACCGGCGCGTACGTCGCTTTGGTGGATGCGCTCAACTGGGCCGAGCGCAACCGTCACATCAAGTCCGCCGCCAAGGTGCTCAAGGATTCGGTGTCCGCCGTCTCCGTGGGCGTGATCAACGGCACGCCGATGCTGGACCTGCCCTACATCGAGGACAGCCAGGCCATGACCGACATGAACGTGGCCATGACCGGTTCGGGCACGTTCATCGAGATTCAGGGCACCGCCGAGCATCGTCCGTTCAACCGCTCCGAGCTGGGCACGCTGCTTGATCTCGCCGAAAAGGGCAACCGCGAGTTGCAGGCCGCCCAGCGCGCCGCTCTGGCGTTGGACTGAGCCGCTTCGCGTTTCGTGTCTTGCGTTTTCGCGTCTCGCGCTCGCGCCCGACACCTCACGATCAGTCCGGCTCCGTTGCCGTTGACGTCGTCGCCGTCCGAGCGCGGTCGCTGATGCCCAAGTACGGGTAGTGCCTGCAGTGCGCTCCCTCGGGCGCAGTGGCCGACGGTAAGTACGCGTCTCAACGAAGGTCTCGCGTACATACAGTCGGAAATCGTCCCCAAATCGACGGTAAGTACGCGTGACCCTCGTCAGGCCGCGAACATACCGTCGATTCCGTTCTTTTTCATCCCGGTCCACGTCCGCCGACATTCCCGCGTCACCGATACATTCGATATATTCGACGCAATCCGATACATCAGATACATTCAGAGGAGCAGAGGAGTTGCATATGAAAATCGTCGTCGCCACCCACAACGAAGGCAAGCTGGTGGAAATCCGCCGCATCCTCGAGGAGGATCTGGGCGAGGATGCCTCGGGCATCGAGCTCGTCTCGGCCGGCAGCCTGCATCTGCCCGATCCGGTGGAGACCGGCGTCACTTTCCAGGAGAACGCGCTGCTCAAGGCCCGTGACGTGGCGAGCCGCACCGGTCTGCCCGCCGTCGCGGACGACTCCGGCATCATCGTGGACGTGATGGGCAACGCGCCGGGCATCCTCTCCGCCCGTTGGGCCGGCGCGCATGGTCATGACAAGGCCAACAACGCGCTGCTGCTCGCGCAGATCGAGGACATCCCGGACGCCAAGCGCACCGCGCGCTTCCGTTGCGCCGCGGCTCTGGTGGTGCCGGACGTCGAGGCCGGGGTGGACGTGACCGGCGGCGATAAGCCGGGCGAGATCGCCGCCGTTTCGACTGCCGCTGCTACCGGGGCCGGGAACGCTACGGGGGCCACTGCCGGGGCCGCGGTGATTGGCCGGTACGCCATCAAGTCCGAAACCGTTGAGGTGGGGGAGATGCCGGGGCGAATCATCCACAAGCCGCGCGGCGAGCACGGCTTCGGCTACGACCCGTTGTTCGTACCTGACGACCAGCCCGGACGCACCAGCACCGAGCTTGATTACGAAGGCGAGCCGCTGACCAGCGCCGAGATGACGCCGGCAGAGAAGAACGCCATCTCCCATCGCGGCAAGGCGCTCAAGGCCCTGGTCCCCGCCATTGAGGCGCTGCTGAAGTCCGCGGACTGAGCGGCAACTGGACATCACAAGCCGACGCATCGGCCGGGCGGTGGGTGCCAGGCTGGCGGGTTCGATTCAGCCCGCCGTCTGGCCATGTGCGGTCATCGCCGACTTGCATACCAGGATTTTCGTGCAACAGCACTCGTATCCCACCGTCGCCCGTCGATGTCCGGTGCCGTCCATACGGCGGGCGGAATGGAGGATCGCTTCGCACGCATCCCATGGTGCGTAGAATACTGTCCCGTTGAGTGCGGCAACGTTGAGTGCGGCAATGACTATGGATAAGACGGATAAGACTGAGACATCAATGACATACGAGATCGTGACCATTACTCCGGAAGAGTTCGATGAATTCTCCATGCACCATCCGCAGGGCAACTTCCAGCAGAGTCTGGGGATGGTGAACGTCGCCAAACATCATGCCGACGCCTTCGACTTCGTGGGCGTGCGTCGTGAGGGGGCGCTGATGGCCGCCTGCTCCATCGCCTATGAGCGCGGCGGATTCGGGGAGCGCGGATACATCTGGCTTGGCCCCTTGTGTGACGCGCACGATGAGGGATTGCTCGCGACGATGACCGACGGAATCCGCCGGTCCGCCCGCCGCCATCATGCGGTGTCCGTGATCTGCTGGCCGAATCTGGTGTATCAGCAGCGCGACTCCCAGGGCGAGCCCGACGGCACGCCGGACGATGCGTCCCTGAAGACGTACGAATCCTTGGGATGGCGGCATGCCGGGTTCACGCGCGGCTACGGTGCGGTGGTGAATCGTTGGGTGTACGTCAAGGATCTGACCGGTCTCGGCGACGGCCCGGCCTTGATGAAGTCGTTCGATAAGCGTACGCAGTGGAGCGTCAAGCGCTCCCTGTCGATGGGTGTCCGCGTGCGTGAGTTGGGCATCGACGAATTGGACGTATTCGAGAAGATCGAGACGGCCACCGCAGAACGCCGTCACTTCCGCGGACGCGGACTCGAGTATTTCCGTCAGTTCAAGCAGGCGTTCGGCGACAAGTCGCATTTCATGGTGGCCGAAATCCATCTTGACGAATATCTGGCGGACATGACCGCCAAGCGTGATGCGCTCAAGGCCAAGGTGGAAGGGCTTCAGGCCAAATACGACGAGCGCCCCACCACGCGCATCGAACGTCAGTTGGGTGAGGAGGGCCGTAATCTCGCGGCTGCGGAGAAGCGTCTGGCCGAGGCCGCCGAGTTCGCCAAGGACGGTGATGTGCTGCCGGCCGCGGCCTCGCTGTTCGTGGAGCACCCGAATGAGGTGGTGTACCTCTTCTCCGGCAGTGTGGAACGATACAAGCCGTTCTATGCCTCGGCGCTCATCCAATACGAGGCCATGCTGCACCTGTGCGTGGAACGCGGGGTGAACCGGTACAACTTCTACGGCATCGATGGAATTTTCGATGATCCGGATGATGAGGGGCGTGGAGTACTCGAATTTAAGCAGGGCTTCAACGGCAACGTCGAGGAACTGCTCGGCGAGTTCACGCTGCCGGTGGACAAGCTGCGGTTCGGTGTGAGCGAGCTGGCCCATAAGGTGCTGAAGCGGTAGGCCGGTAGTCAGGGCGAGCGCGGCCGCCGTTTGCCGTCATTCTGCCAAGTCCGGTGCGATCGACGGCCCGCGTTCCGCGTTCCGCATGTTCGGTGCTGTCACGGTAAACGACGCGGTTTGCCGCGACAGCACCCCTCACACGCCCATCAGCATGTGGGCTATGGCCATGAGTACCAGCGAAATCATGGCCGTCAGCGCCAGTGAGAAGCCGGCGAGCTTGGCGTTGCCGAGCACCTTGTCGGTGAACAGCGTCGAGAAGATGGCGATCGGCGCGAGCGTGCAGATCACGGCCACCGCGCGTATCGATGCGGAGAACGGCAGCAGGAACCACGCCGCGCATGCGAAGGCGATGCTGAACGGGATGCGCCATGCCACCACGGCGAGCACTTCCTTCACATCGTGCTTCGACTGCGGCAGGTCCATGAGCATGCCCACCATCAGCATCGAGACCAAGGCGTTCGCGTTGCTCAGCGGTTGGCAGAACGTTGCGATCCATGCGGGCACATGCACGTCGAACACGGTGAGTGCGATCATCAGCAGATATGTGTCAAAGGGCACGGAACCGAAGAAACTCTTGCCGATGGTCCGCCACAGCGCGCGGCGGGCGAGCCGTTTGGCGTCCTTGTCCTTCGGCTTGACATATGGCAGGGTCGGCGCCGCGCCGGCGTGCTGTTCCGCGAGCGTCTTGCCCGGCTGGATGTGCAGGAGCTGTTGGGTGAGCACGTTGGTGCCGGCGGCCACCATCACGCAGTTGCCGATATCGAACATGGCGGCAGGCACCACGGCGCCCGCGCCCCAGAACGACTGGACCACCGGGAAGCAGAAGCAGCCGAGGTTGAAGCCCGCGCCGTTGAGCATCAGGAAGGCGCGGTCGGTCACATTGCGGTGCCGCGTGGTCAGGAAGATGAGCACCACCGGCAGCAGCGAGCAGAAGAAGGCGAAGACGGAGATCCACAGCAACGAGATGTCGTGCGGATTCGTCGCGAAGGAGTACACGATGGCACCCGGCAGCACGATGTCGAACTCGACGGTCTGCAGAATGCGGTAATCGCGTTTGCCGAACAGGCCGAAACGCCGGAACAGGTATCCGGTCAGAATAATCAACAACAGGCCGACCGGCGTCAGTATTGCAGACATGGCTCACTCCCTTACTTCATGCTCATGATAACCGGGGCCATCGCATTGCGGCGCGGCATGGAAAGCATTGTGGAGGATTGCGGAAGGAACCTGCGGATTTTAGGTGCATTCGTCATTACTTAGGCATGTTCCGGAGAACAGCGGACGCCGGCAAGGCCGAATCACTTGTGATGCGTCGGCGCGTGGCCGGCGTGCAGTCGGCGCGTATATATACCTAAGTGGCGTGGAACGTACCTAAGAAAAGCGCATAGGAAAACCGCACGGTCGGGAAGGACCTGATTCCATCGGGGGCGGAAGGGGTGCGAGAGACGGGAATCGAACCCGCAAGACCGAAGTCACAGGAACCTAAATCCTGCGCGTCTACCAATTTCGCCACTCTCGCGTGCCGGTTTTACCGGCTGATATGCAAAACCCTAGGCGGACGAACCGACCTAGGGTGGTGCTCGAGCCACTTGTCAGAATCGAACTGACGACCTGCTCATTACGAGTGAGCCGCTCTACCGACTGAGCTAAAGTGGCTTGGTTCGCGGTAGGCCTTTCGCCAGCCGCGCACAAGAAATTAAGTATAAGGCATTCTCTGGAAAAGTCCAATCGGCTGGCGTGCTGCTGTGTCGCGGCATCGGTGGGGCGGTTCTCATGGCCTGTGCCGCATTCCTTGCCGAGGCATGTCGTGTCCCGTCATGCCATGTCGCACAACGTTTATGCCGCGTCCTTCCGGCCCGTTCGTGCCCTACGGACGCGGGCATGGCGGTCCCTGCGGCGGTGCCATGCCATATGTCTCCCGTCCTTCGCCGGGCGACGAGCAGATGGTGTGCACGACGGCCGGCATAGGTCCGGTGCATTTCGGCGTATTCCGGTGGCTAATGTTGGCCAACTTGCCATCAAACGGACACTGAATGTTTTTGTTCTGTTCATGTCCGAATTTGTGAGTATTCTGTTTGGTGATACGGAACGCATCCGAGCCGTGTGCAAGGGCGCTCCAGTCACTGATGAAAGTGAAAGGAATGGAATCCTATGGCCATCAATCCGCCCGTTGACGCCACCAAGACCCCCGCGTGGGTGGCGCTGCAGAAGCATTATGACGAGCTCCAGGCCGAAGGCGTCGACCTCAAGAAGTGGTTCGCCGAAGATCCCGACCGCGTCAAGGAGCTGAGCTTCGACGCCGGTGATCTGCACTTCGACCTGTCCAAGAACCTGATCAAGCCGGAAACCCTGCGCCTGTTCACCTTCCTTGCCGACGAGGTCAAGCTCGGCGACCGCATCAAGGCCATGTACACCGGCGTGCACATCAACAACACCGAGGACCGCGCCGTGCTGCACACCGCGCTGCGTCGTCCGGTCGAGGACGAGGGCAAGTACATCGTTGACGGTCAGGACACCGTCAAGGACGTGCGTGAGACCCTCGAGAAGATCTACGCCTTCGCCGAGGACGTACGCTCCGGCAAGTGGACCGGCGTCACCGGCCGCAAGATCGAGACCGTGGTCAACATCGGCATCGGTGGCTCCGACCTGGGTCCCGTCATGGCGTACGAGGCCCTGAAGCCGTATGCGGACGCCGGCATCTCCGCCCGCTACATCTCCAACATCGACCCGAACGACCTGGCCGAGAAGACCAAGGGCCTTGACCCGGAGACCACCCTGTTCATCATCGTCTCCAAGACCTTCACCACCCTGGAGACCCTGACCAACGCCCGTGAGGCCCGCACTTGGCTGCTCGAGGAGCTCGAGGCCAACGGCGCCATCGCCAAGGGCGACGACGCCCAGCGCGCCGAGGCCATCAAGAAGCACTTCGTCGCCGTCTCCACCAACCTGGAGAAGGTCGAGGAGTTCGGCATCGACCCGACCAACGCCTTCGGCTTCTGGAACTGGGTCGGCGGTCGTTACTCCGTCGATTCCGCTGTCGGCACCTCCTTGGCCGTCGTGTTCGGCCCGGCCCGCTTCGAGGAGTTCCTGCACGGCTTCCACGAGATCGACGAGTACTTCGCCAACACCCCGTTCGAGAAGAACGTCGTGGTGCTGCTCGGCATGCTGAACGTCTGGTACCGCAACTTCTTCAAGGCCGCCTCCCACGCCGTGCTGCCGTACGACCAGTACCTGCACCGCTTCCCGGCCTACCTGCAGCAGCTGACCATGGAGTCCAACGGCAAGTCCGTGCGTTGGGATGGCACCCCCGTCACCACCGAGACCGGCGAGATCTTCTGGGGCGAGCCCGGCACCAACGGCCAGCACGCCTTCTACCAGCTGATCCACCAGGGCACCCAGCTCATCCCGGCCGACTTCATTGCGTTCGTCAACACCCCGAACCCGACCAAGGACGGCGACCAGGACGTGCACGAGCTGTTCCTCGGCAACTACCTGGCGCAGACCAAGGCCCTTGCGTTCGGCAAGACCGCCGACGAGGTCCGCGCTGAGGGCACCCCGGAGGAGATCGTCCCGGCCCGCGTGTTCACCGGCAACCGTCCGACTACCTCCATCTTCGGCGTGGCTCTGACCCCGTTCTCCCTCGGCGAGCTCATCGCCCTGTACGAGCACATCACCTTCGTCGAAGGCACCGTGTGGGGTCTGGACTCCTACGATCAGTGGGGCGTTGAGCTCGGCAAGCAGCTGGCCAAGCAGATCACCCCGGCCATCTCCAAGGATGACGAGGCCCTGGCCGCCCAGGACGCCTCCACCCAGAGCCTGATTCAGTTCTACCGCGCGAACCGCGAGTTCTGATTTTCGCTCCGCTTCAATCAGAACTCGTGGTTCGCTGCGCCGCGCAGTGTTGGTTTGGTGGCCGGTCTGGCGACCGTCCACGCCGCGAGTTCTGATTCCACTTCGTTCCGATCGGAACTCGTGGTTCGCTGCGCCGCGCGGTGCTGGTTTGGTGGCCGGTCTGGCGACCGTCCACGCCGCGAGTTCTGACTTCCTTGGAGTCCCCTCTGATGAAGGGACTCTAGGTATAAAACCGCACTCCGATTGTTGGACTGGAATGATTCCGGTTCAGCAATCAGAGTGCGGTTTTTGCGTCTGAGGTTCACCTGACCCTAGTGTCCTGTATCGGCAATTCGTTGAATAAATCGTTGGCTCCCCTTGCGGGACCGTTACCGTGAAGCAAGCGGCGGAGCTGTTTGCGGGCAGCGTGCGAGCCGGCAGTCGAGACGGCAAGCCGCGCGCGGAGCGCGTCCATATTTGCAGAGCGAGTTGGCCCGCGAAGCTGGATTGAGGGGTAGTCATTTCGTCAACGGATTCAGCCAACGGATTGATGGCGCAGGATACCGGGCGTCGCAATCTTCGCCTCACAGAATACCTAAAGTTGAACGCATGGCGGTGTTCTTCCGCTTACGGCCGTCAAGTGCCTGTGGCCTCGCATGGTCAAGAGCCATAGCGGCTTCGATGCGACTCCACAGCGGCTCAGGATTGGGACGCAAATGCAAAATCAGCGATTCTGCACTTGCGGCCCACTCGGATTCGGGACGCAAGTGCAATACCGGCGAAATTGCACTTCTGTCCCACTGGCAAGGACTGCAAATCCTTGGAATTCCGCCATTCCTCAATAGCCTCCAAGCGGGCGAGCGAAAATGAGAGCGGGACGCAAGTGCAAAATC